>JANOOW010000308.1:0-3767 GCA_031421555.1 Hyphomicrobiaceae bacterium
AGCGGAAGGAGCATTGAATTGGATCGGTCGGGCGTCCGGGACAAATCCCCGGTGGTTCTTTGGGACAGGTCTCCGGTAGTTCTGTTACGGTCGGTTTCCATGATCATCTCCTTCAAGTTGTTCAGAAGGAAACGATAGGAGACGCTTGCAAGTTCCTTTGTGCATCGGGGATTCGACGGAAAGCGGAACTTTCTTACCGGTTTCGATCCTGATACCCAGTTTTATGGTTGCCTAGGAGGCGGTGTCGAGGGCACCGTCGGCACCGGGTTAGTGCGAATTACTTCAACTGGCGTGAACTCCGGCGAGTTCCTGAACATCAAAACGACGCTCGCGAGAAATGCCAAAAGAATGATGATCGCCAGGATCGAGGAAGCCGCGGTCGCGCGAGGAGTGTCCCGGCGTTGCTGTTCTAATGTCACGGCAATCTCCTGCACTGTCAATATTCAACCCGGTCAGAAGCACTCTAGTTCCGTATCACGTTGCACAAGTTGGTTGCTTGGCGTCGCGGCTGAGAAAAAGCCTGGATCAAAAGCGTAGCTCGGATGTTGTGATGCCAGCAACCTGGAGGGCGACATGTCAATCGATGAGACAAGTTCACAGAAACCCATGGCAGATGCCGAGCCGGCTTCTTCACCACACGACAGTCCCGAGAATGAGGATAAGCAAAGCGACTTGAATGTTCCGGGTGGGAAAGGGCTGATACAGGGCGACGGAGACTCAAACGGCAATACCGGCGAAACACATCCAAGTTTCGAGAAATGGCGCATTGGCCCTGGTCGTTAATTCGGCCGGGGCTTCTGCAAACGCGTTTGCGGGAACGGCACGACAAAGGGAACCGGTCGAGGCATCAGGGTAACGCAGCGGCAGTCATCACGGCCTTGGCACCAATCCCTTATTGAAGAGGTCAAGGAACCCGTCGATGATGTGCTCGGCGGAATAGTCGCCGTCGGCGCGAAACCAAACCGGGATCCAGTTGACGACACCCATCGCGAAGAGCTTGGCGATCTTCGGATCGCACGCGTTGATGCTGCCATCTCCAATGCCTTCCTTGAACAGCATGTCGGTTGCGCGACTGATTTTGGAGCGGCGCTTTACAACCTTGCCTCGATGCTCCGCAGTCAGCGAGTTTACGTCGCTCAGCACCGCCAGATTGCCGAGTTCACCGAAAGCGCCCTGCATGTAGCGGCGAAGGTAGATCTCCAATTTCTCCAGGCCGTTTCCTTTATGCTGTCGCGCGAGCGCCAAGCCAGCCTCGCCATGCTGCATCGAGATCACATGGCATTCATAAAGGATCTCCTGCTTGCTGCGGAAATACTGGTAAAGCGTTGCCTTCGAGACGCCGAGCGCTGCAGCCACGTCATCCATCGACGTATTGGAAAATCCTTCGCGAGTGAATGCGGCCGCCGCAGCCCGCAAGACGGCGTCACGCTTGCGGCGGCGTTGGTCGGACCGATCAAACGCGTTTAGGTTGCCAGCTGTCATCTCATTGCGTCGTGACACGATCGTCCGCTCCAATTTATCGTGAGGCTTCTGGCGTCTTGCCCGTCCTTGGCAGCCGGCCATGGATCCTATGCATAGGAAGCACCGCTACGATGCGGCGTCGTTGGCTCTCCGTGCCGCTTTTCGGCTTGTCGTCGACGCCGCGTTGGCTACTGTAACTCAAGAATTAAAAAACTGACTGGCAAGTTTTCTGCGGAGGCACGCCATGAATTTGGCCGCGTTGATCATCGGCGTCGCGCGCCGGCAGCCGCAGGCGCCGGCAGTGACATGCGGCGGCGTGACCCGGACATACGCGCAATTCGCCGATCGCAGCTTGCGGCTCGCAGCCGGCTTGCGAAGCAGCGGCCTCGCCGACGGCGATCGCGTCATTTTGTTCATGGAAAACTGCGGCGAGTATCTGGAAGTGCTGATGGCCTGCTGGGCGGCAGGCCTTGTCGCAGTGCCGGTCAACGCCAAGCTGCACCATCGCGAAGTTGCGCACATCGCGTCGGACTCTGGTGCGGCAGCCATGTTCACCACACTGGGCGTTGCCGAAGCCGCTGCGGCCGCCGCGAGCGAGAGCGGCACGGCGCTGGTGGTCTGTGCCGGCACGGACCGCTATGAGAGATTGCTGTCGCCGGCCGCCAGGGAGCCCGTGGCGCGCGATCCATCGGATCTTGCGTGGCTCTTCTATACCAGCGGCACAACCGGCCGGCCGAAGGGCGCGATGCTCTCTCATCGCAATCTGCTGTTCATGAGCCATGCCTATCTCGCCGACATCGACCAGTTGGGGCCCCTCGACACCAAGCTGCATGCTGGACCGATGTCGCACGCCTCCGGCCTGTACGCCCTGCCGCATCTGCTCAGGGGCGGCCATCAGGTGGTGTTGACCGGTTTTGACATCCCGCAGATCGAGGACGCCTTCCAGCGTTACGATCGCATCACGATGTTCGCCGTTCCGACGACGCTGACGCGGCTCGTGGCGGCTTGGCAGGGGCGAGAGTTACCGCTGCAGCGCCTCAAGACGATCTACTACGGTGGCGCGCCGATGTATGTGGCCGATCTGAAGCGGGCGATCGATCTGCTGGGGCCGCGCCTTTTTCAGCTTTTCGGGCAGGGTGAATCGCCGATGACCATCACCGGTCTCGAGCAGCGTTTCCATCGCACGGATGGTTCGGCCGATACGGCGCGGCTGCTCGCCTCCTGCGGGTATCCTCGTACCGGCGTCGGTGTGGCGATCGTGGGGCCGGACAGCAAGCCTTTGCCCGCGGGCGAGGTTGGTCAGGTCATCACGCGCAGCGATTGCGTGATGAAGGGTTACTGGAACAACCCCAAGGCCAACGCCGAGGCGCTTCGGGACGGCTGGCTGCACACCGGCGATCTGGGATCCATGGCGGTCGATGGCCTGCTCACGCTCACCGATCGTTCGAAGGACATGATCATCAGCGGCGGCACCAACATCTATCCGCGCGAAATCGAAGAGGTGCTGCTCACCCACGGCGATATCGTGGAGGCGGCCGTCATCGGTGCTCCGGATCGCGAATGGGGCGAACATGCGGTCGCCTTCGTGGTGATGCGGCCGGGGACAACGGCGACACCGGCCGAACTCGACCGGCTTTGCCTCGACCAACTCGCCCGCTTCAAGCGCCCGAAACAGTACCGCTTCGTCGATGCCCTGCCGAAGAGCGGATACGGCAAGATACTCAAGACCGAGCTGCGCAGGCTGTTGCCAGGGGAGACACCGTCGTCATGAGGAAGGTTTATGTCGCAGGTATCGGGTCGACGACGTTCGGGCGTCACACCGGCACCGACATCGGATCGTTGGCAATCCGCGCCGCCAATGCCGCGATCATCGAGACCGGCCTCGATCGCAAGGAGATCGGGGCGCTATATCTCGGCAACTTCGTTTCGGGGCCGCTCACCGGGCAGGAGGTGCTGGCGGGTCTCGTGGCCGATGGGCTCGGACTTTCGCAAATCCCCTGCACCAAGGTCGAAGGCGCCTGTGCGTCGGGCGGCATTGCTTTTCGGCATGCCTACCTCGCCATCGCCTCCGGCATGTGTGATGCAGCGATCGCAGTCGGCGTCGAGAAGATGACCCACGCCAGCAACGCCGACATTACCGGCGCCCTAAACTGCGCGATGGACAACCGCAGCGACGGCATCACCGGCCTCACGTTCCCAGGTCTGTTCGGCCTGGCGTGGAAGAGACACGCCCAGCTCTATGGCACCGATCGCGCGCAGGTTTCGGCGGTCGTCAGGAAGAACAAGCGCAATGGGTTACGCAATCC
>JANOOW010000309.1:0-4185 GCA_031421555.1 Hyphomicrobiaceae bacterium
GGACCACCTGGAGGACAAACAGTCTGTTCTTGGTCGCGTCTTCCTCGGCTCTAACGTCGGTTGTGAGCGAAGTCTCACCCAGCTTCGCCGCCAAACTCTCGTGCTTTTTCTCGATCTCCGCGAGGTCGCCAAGCAGTTTACGCACATCCGTGTCGCGCGCGCGTTCGGCGGATTTGCCATAGAAGCTCGCAGCCTCGTACTCCATGATCTCGGCCTGGCGCCGTGCCGCATCTATGCGCAGACCATCGGCCAGCCAAATCGGCCGGCGCTTCAAAAAGCCGCGAACATCTTGACGCGTGATGTAGGGCAGTTCCTTGCCGAACTTGCGCTCGTAAAGCTTGAGCAACATGTGGCGATGGCCCTGCTCTTCCTCAGCCATCTCGTCGAAAACCTTCGCCGATGCCGGGTAGAGGGGGCGAAGCTTTGTTGCAAAGTTGAGATAGATGCGCGCATCTTCCTCCTCATTGGATATTGCGAGCGCCAAAACTTCAGGCTCGGTCAAATCGGCGAAACGCTTCAGCATCCACTTGCACCCGGAATGATTTAGAACTCTTCTAAACCACTTTCGCGCCGGTGGTGCAAGCAAGGCCGGCCTTTGGCACCGGCTTGTGGTTGCAAGTGTCGCAGATCCGTTGCTTGATGGTAGCCTTCAATCAGAGCAAAGGTTTGAATGGCCGTGAAGCGTATTGATCCCGAAAATATCGTCAAGACAGCCGCCAAGTACTCCCAGGGCATACTGATCGAGAAAGAGCGAAAGCGGCTGATCATATCCGGCCAGACCGGACTGAAGCCCGACGGCACAATGGAGCGCACCACGAAAGCGCAGTTTGAGCGCGCTTGGAGCAACCTGTTCGCCGTTCTCGATGAGGCCGGCTTCAAGAAAAAGCACCTGGTAAAGATCACGGCGTATGTGAGCGAGCCTGGCCAAATCGCAACGTTCCGCGAGATCCGCGACCGGGTACTGGACGGACACTTGTGCGCCGCGACGTTTATGCAGGTCGTTGGTTTTGCCACACCCGAAATCAAGGTTGAAATCGAGGGCGAAGCCGTGAAGGAGCATCCGTAGAATGCTTGCTTTGAGACCCAACTGCGAATGCTGCGACAAGGATCTGCCGCCAGCTGCTTCCGACGCGCTGATCTGCTCGTTCGAGTGCACATTTTGCACGGATTGCGCGGCGCATCGATTGCCGGGCGGCAAATGCCCGAACTGCGGTGGCGAACTTGTGAAGCGGCCAATACGGCCGTCTTCGAAGTTGGTAGCATTCCCGGCATCGACGGCGCGCGTAGTGAAACCGCACGCTGGCTGCAAATCGGCTTGATCAATCGGAGTTGCCTATCATGCCTATCGTCGGATCGGCTTTGTCGCCTTACTTGTCTCGCAATCGCCGGGTGACCAAACCGGCGGTGAAATCAAGTGGCGGCATCGTCGTGTCGCAGAACCGGGCGGCGTCCGAAGTTGGCGCGCGCGTCCTGAAGGCCGGCGGACACGCGGCCGATGCAGCCGTCGCGACCGCGTTCGCTCTCGGGATCGTCGAGCCCTGGATGAGCGGCATCGGTGGCGTTGGCGCAGCACTGGCGCTTGATGCAAAATCCGGAAAAGTCACCGCATTCGACTTCGGCGGACGCTCGCCGAAAGGACTGAAGGTTGAAGACTTTCGCCGGCGGCCGACCGGTGCCGATGGCGATCTATTCGGCTGGCCGCTAGTCGAGGGTAACGTCAACACTGTCGGTGCCAAGGCTGTCGTCGCGCCGGCGCAGCCTGCGGGTCTTGCACTTCTGCACAGGACATGCGGGCGCTGCGCATGGGGTGACCTCCTGCAACCGGCAATCACGCTCGCGCGGGATGGGCATGCCGTCGATTGGCATACGACACTTGTCGTCGCCACGGCGTTTGCAGATCTTGCCAAAGACCCAGGTGCGCGAGAGCGATTCCTGCCGAACGGCGCGCCTCCCGTACCGCCGGCCGCGACCGATCCAAACCCGGCGATGCGACTGAAAATGGCAAAGCTCGCGGAGACGCTCAGCCGTCTCGCGGACCATGGTGCGGCAGCAATGTACGAAGGGCCACTCGCCAAGACGATTGCCGAAGATGTGCGGGCAATGGGCGGCTACCTGAGCGAGGCCGATCTGGCAGGGGTCGCTGCGCGTGCCATTCAGCCACGCGAGATTGCCTATTCCGGCCGGACGATACACGTGCTGCCCGAGCTGAATGGCGGTCCGACGCTGGAGATGGCGTTCAAGCATCTGAGCGATAGCCGCGCTTCGATCGGCACGTCGCCTGCCGGATCGGACTGGCTCGCGTACGCAAAGGCGATGCGTCATGCCTGGGAGTGGCGTTTCGAGCACATGGGTGATGCCGGCGAATTGACCGCGCCAACGTCGACGACGCACATGGCCGTCATCGATCGGGATGGCAATATCGTCACGCTGACCCAGACCCTATTGTCGCTGTTCGGCTCGCGCATTATTCTGCCCCAATCCGGCATCTTGATGAACAACGGCATCAACTGGTTCGATCCGCGACCCGGTGGACCCAACGCACTTGGCCCCGATAAGCGGGTGCTCGCGAACTACGCGCCGGCAATTATGACGGGTGGGGACCGCGCGGTCGGCCTGGGCGGCTGCGGCGGCCGTAAGATTATCCCCGCCGTTTTCCAGCTGTTGGCGCTTGACGCCGACTTTGGTTTCGACCTCGATACGTCGTTCCATCAACCGCGCATCGACGTGTCGGGCATTGGCCGGATCGCTGTCGATCACCGCTTGGGTCAAGCCGTGATGGACGAACTCGGCGGCGCTTTCGATGTCGTGCCGGCCGAACCGCTGGTCTACACCAACCCATTCACGATCGCGAGCGCGGTCGCCAGATCCGGCGCGACCAACGAAGCGGCCACCGAACCGGAGCAGCCATGGTCCGAAGCGGTATCGGAAGAGATGGTCTAAGCGCGGACATGCCCCACATGCATTTCGATCACACGAGGATGCAAGTCGGTACCAACTCGCCTATATATAATGTGCATAGAGAGCCCGTGGGAAAGACGACAACACATGCCAATGGAAGCCGGCGACATCGAAAAACTGATCCGCTTGAAGTTCCCCGATGCCGAAATTGTCATCAAGGACCTCGCTGGCGATGGCGATCACTATGCGGCTCACGTGGTCGCGCCTGCTTTTAGGGGTAAATCGCGCGTGCAGCAGCATCAGATGGTCTACGACGCCCTCGGCGGCCGGATGGGCGGCGTCTTGCATGCGCTGGCGCTGACCACGGCCGCACCGCCGGATTAAAGCTGGATTGACAGCCGCCCTTGCGTGGCGTCAACTTCGCGCCGATTTTCGTTTCAGTTACCGGTAGAACCGCTCGCGCTTAACTCAGGACTACATCAATGACCGACCAGACCGCCGTCCATGACTGGATCCGCAAGACCATCGCGACGAACGATGTCGTGCTCTTTATGAAGGGTACTTCGAAGTTTCCGCAGTGTGGCTTTTCCGCCCAACTGACCCAGATGCTCGATCATCTCGGCGTGCCCTATAAGGACGTGAACGTTCTTGATGACACGAGCATTCGTGACGGCATCAAGACCTATACCAACTGGCCGACAATCCCTCAGCTCTACGTCAAGGGCGAGTTCATCGGTGGCTGCGACATCGTCCGCGAGATGTTCCAACAGGGCGAGTTGCATCAGCTAATCCACGAAAAGGGCATCCCACACACCAACCACAGCCACCACGCATAAGCTGGAGGCCAGGCAACTGGCGACTGCCGGCAATACCGTGAGGGCTAGCAGCGATGACGCTCGGTGGACGGCGCTTCCTGCTCAGCTTGGCAATCGTTGGCGCTAGTGTTTGTCTGGCGCTCGGCGTCAACTTGCCGATCATCAAGCTGACCAAGTACGTGTTCTGGTCGACCGAGCATTCCTTGATTTCGACCGTGCGCGCGCTGATCCGTGATGGGCAGCTGTTTCTCGGGATCACGATACTCGTGTTCTCCATCATCTTCCCGGTACTGAAGCTTCTCTATCTGCTCCTCGTTTCCACGTTGCCGAACCTGGAGATCCGGCGCCAGCGAAGGCGGTTGCGCGCCCTCGAATGGCTCGGCAAATGGTCGATGCACGACGTGCTCGTGCTGGCACTGACCATCTTCTTCATCAAGAGCCAAAGCATTTACGACGCTGCAAGCCTCAGCGG
>JANOOW010000310.1:0-4753 GCA_031421555.1 Hyphomicrobiaceae bacterium
CAGGCGACGGCGTGCGAACTGCCACCGGCTGGCGCGATCAAAGCCGGATCATCGGTCTTGCATCGCGGCATCACCTTCGGGCAACGCGGATGAAAGCGGCAGCCCGGCGGCGGATTAATCGGTGAGGGGATGTCGCCCTTCAGGATGATGCGATCCCGCTTGCGGCCGGGCACCGAAGAGGGAGCAGCCGACAACAGCGCTTCGGTATAAGGGTGCAGGGCCGCGAAATAGAGTTCGTCGCGCGAGGCAATCTCCACCACCCGGCCGAGATACATAACCGCCACCCGGTCGGCGATGTGACTGACCACGCTGAGGTTGTGCGAGATCAACACGTAGGTCAGCCCGAGGTCCGCCTGCAGACGCTTCAACAGGTTGATGATCTGCGCCTGGATCGAGACGTCAAGCGCGGATACTGGTTCGTCGCCCACCACCAATTGCGGATCGAGGGCGAGCGCGCGGGCGATGCCGATCCGTTGACGCTGGCCGCCGGAGAATTCATGCGGGTAACGCCGCGCTGCCTCCGGCCGCAAACCGACGAGCATGAGCAATCGCTCGACCCGGTCGCGCATGTCCTGGCCCTCTGCAAGCCCATGGATCTCAAATGGGGCTGCCAGGATATCGCCAACGGTCAATCGTGGATTGAGTGATGAAAACGGGTCTTGAAAGATGATCTGCATTTGCCGTCGGAGCGGGGCCATCTCGCGGCGGTTCAGATGGGTAATGTCGGTGCCGTTGAATTGGATCTCGCCGGCCGTCGGTTCAACGAGTTTGAGCATGGTGCGCGCCAACGTGGTTTTGCCGCAACCAGACTCGCCGACGACGCCGAGTACCTCCCCGCGCCGGACGTCGAGATCGACACCGTCGACCGCATGTACCTTATCGACTACCCGCGACAGAATACCTTTGCGGATGGGAAAATAGGTCTTCAGTCCACGTGTGCTGATGAGCGAGGTTGTCTCAGCCAACTTAGACATCGTTTGCTCTCCAGCAGGCGACGTCATGGCCGGGGTGGATCACTTCCAATGGAGGCGCCTCCAGTCTGCAGCGGTCGACCACACGCTCGCAGCGGCCGGCAAACGAGCATCCGCCACTCAATCGCGCCAGGTTTGGGACCATGCCAGCGATCTCGTTCAGTGTTGCCGGACGATTGCGCACGATCTGCGGGATCGAACGCAACAGCCCCTGCGTATAGGGATGCAGTGGGGATTCGAAGATCGTCTTCACGTCGGCGAGTTCGACGATGCGGCCGGCGTACATCACGGCGACCCGGTGCGCGGTTTCGGCGATGACGGCGAGATCGTGCGTGATCAGCAAAATCGCCGTTCCGAACTTCTCTTGCAGGCCAACGATCAGATCGAGGATCTGCGCCTGGATCATCACATCGAGCGCGGTAGTTGGCTCGTCGGCGATCAGAACCTTGGGTTCGCAGGCAATTGCCATCGCGATCATCACGCGCTGACGCATGCCGCCGGATAGTTCATGCGGATAGCGGTCGATCGTTTCAGCGGGTGCTTGAATGCCAACCAACTCGAACAGTTGGATGGAACGGGCTCGTGCCTCACGCGGTGATAATCCGAGGTGACGAACTAGTGGCTCGGACACCTGCACGCCCACCCGCTTCACCGGGTTGAGCGACGTCATCGGCTCTTGGAAGATCATCGCGATCTCGCGGCCGCGCACTTCACTAATTTCCGGACCCGACAGTTTCAAGATGTCACGGCCACCGAACAGCATCCGGCCAGATTTTATCTCGGCGGGCGGAGTTTCAAGCAGGCGCAAAATCGAGAGCGCGGAGACTGTCTTGCCGCTGCCAGACTCACCGACCACACCGAGCGTCTTGCCGTGTTCTAAAGTAAAGGAAACGCCGTCGACGGCCCGCAACGTCCCTTCGGCGACCCTGAAATGGATTTGCAAGTTCTCAACTCGGAGAACGGTTTGTTCCGTCTGAGGCAAAGTGGTCCGCATCAGCAGCTACCATCAAGTCGGTACGACATCCTGCCGTCATCATCATCATTCCCTGATGATTGACAAGTTTTGCCCGGCGGTCGCGTTGCAGATGATCTGGATCGGATAGTGGCCAGCGCAAAAAAATGGCTCACATGGCGGGCCATACTGCTGCCCTTGATCTCACTCCACAGTTCCTTATGTTGCATTGCACCAAACATGCTGCAACGCAACAGAGGTGCCTTATGTCCGGTATTCGACAGACACTCGCCCAGCTCAAAGCCCTAAGGGGCACTTTTGCAAAGTTGCAGGCCGAAAGTGTGGGGAAGAAACAAGACTTGGGCTCAGGAACTGCGAGCCGCCTTCGCGCGCTAAGCCCGGCCGGTGACAACCCAGGCAACCTGCGAATGCACGTCTATGTCCCCGCGAATTTGCCTGACCATCCGCCGCTCGTCGTTGCCCTGCATGGCTGCGGTCAGACGGCGTTCGACTACGACCAGGGGACCGGCTGGTCTCAGCTGGCGGATCGCCACGGCTTCGTTGTTCTCTATCCAGAGCAACAAGCCGCCAACAACCCCCAGCGTTGCTTCTCCTGGTTCCAGCCTGGAGATATCTCTCGCGACCTCGGGGAGGCGCGATCGATCCACGAAATGGTTGAGCAGGCGATCGCAAATTTCGGGATCGATCGGCGTAAAGTTTCCATCACCGGCTTGTCAGCAGGCGGTGCGATGGCAGCCGTCATGCTGGCGACATACCCGGAAGTGTACGCGAGCGGCGCCATCATCGCCGGGCTTCCCTATCGATGTGCGAGTTCCGTTCAAGAGGCGTTGGAGGCTATGTTCAACGACCAACGACATTCGCCTGGGGCTCTAGGCGATCGCGTTCGAGCAGCGTCACGGTATTCTGGACCATGGCCTAGAGTGTCGGTGTGGCACGGCACGGCTGATCAGACCGTCAAACCCTCCAATGCGGAGAACCTCATCCGGCAATGGTCTAACGTGCATCGGCTTCCTGTGGAGCCTACCAGGATGGAGACCTTTGGCCCGCATACGCGCCGGATCTGGGAAGACATGGACGGCAAAAGGCAGATCGAGGCCATTTCGGTTTTGGGCATGGGGCATGGTGTGCCGCTGGCGCACAAGAGCAGTCCGGACGCCTGCGGCGTGCCTGGTCCTTTTTTCCTCGATGTGGGTCTTTCTTCGACTGTTCACATCGCTGAATACTTCGGCTTTGATGATGGTCTCGGTAGGCGGCCCCCCAGGGCGGATCGAATAGCAGGGCGCGAGTTCGAACATGCCACGCCGGCGAACAGCGGACCCGAGGGGAAACAGGGCGCGCGCGAAAATCTTGATGGCTCTTACCAAGCGGGGAGGTCTGATCCGAACTCTGTAATTGCTGCGGAGTTGCAAGCCGCTGGCCTGCCGGGATCCCCGGGAAAGTCTGGTATCGACCCTAAGGCAATCATCGAGGCGACACTGAAAGCTGCCGGTATCTGGCGAAGATGAAGTTGAGAACCTTTCCATCCAGTACGGCAATGCCACGACTGTTGAGCCGTCAGCTTCGTGGCAACCAGGTCAGCAAATGACCCTGCTCGGGCCCTCTGGATGCGGCAAGATATCGACGCTGCGCGCACTCTGGGCTCGAGACGCCAGCTTCGGGCACGATCCACATCGGTGGGCAGCCGGTCTATGACACGGCGACTTTTGGCTGACCTACAGCTGACGCGCTGCGTTCCCCGCCTATGGCCATGAAAACGCAGCGTCCGATTTGCCGCGAGGTCAAT
This sequence comes from Hyphomicrobiaceae bacterium, assembly GCA_031421555.1. GTDB lineage: Bacteria > Pseudomonadota > Alphaproteobacteria > Rhizobiales > Hyphomicrobiaceae > JAKFWF01. The sequence continues at coordinate 3,728 of JANOOW010000310.1, forward strand.
CGATTTCAATCGGCACTGAGCGGTTAACTACGAGCGGTGCCGAACGGGGCACTTGCCCTTTTCCCGCATCTAAATTCAACGCTTGGGCGATGCTCTGGAACGATGAGCCAATTCGAGAATTTGCCTTGGTCGCGTTACGCTTGCCGATCGTGTGCCCGCTGCCAGTCAGAAACAGGAGAATGCGCCATCGCAAATTTCATGTTTTGCACCGGAATTGAGAACAGCATCCCGACCATCGACGGTGGGCGAACCCGCATCGACCAGATGGAGAGCTGTTTTCACTATGCGCGCTGGCAGGAAGATTTCGCGCTGGTACAGGAACTCGGCCTTGAATATCTGCGCTATGGGCCACCGCTGCACCGGGTCCTGCTGGGGCCGGGGCGCTACGACTGGGAGTTTGCCGACATTACGTTCGGCGATCTGAAGCGCCGCAACATCGTCCCGATCGTCGACCTGTGCCATTTCGGCGTCCCCGACTGGCTGGGCAACTTTCAAAACCCCGACTTTCCAGCTCAGTTCTGCGCCTACGCCCGTGCTTTTGCCCAACGTTTTCCGTGGGTCCAGCTCTACACGCCGGTCAATGAAATGTACATTTGCGCGGTGTTTTCGGCGCGCTACGGTTGGTGGAACGAGCAGCTGTCGAGCGACCAGGCGTTCGTCACCGCGCTCAAGCATATCGTCAAAGCGAACGTGCTGGCGATGCAGGCCATCCTGGAGATCCGGCCAGACGCCATCTTTGTTCAAAGCGAGTCGTCGGAATATTTTCATGCGGACAATCCGGCCGCCATCAGGCCAGCTGAGTTACACAACTCGATGCGCTTTCTCTCGCTGGATCTGAATTACGGCCGTCGCGTCGATTCGGAAATGTACGAATATCTGCTCGACAACGGCATGACACGCGAGCAATACCATTTTTTCCTCGGCAACCGGCTCAAGCAGCACTGCATCCTCGGCAACGACTACTACATCACCAATGAGCACCGGGTGGCCGCCGACGGCTCGACCAGCCCGTCGGGCGAAGTGTTC
>JANOOW010000311.1:0-6243 GCA_031421555.1 Hyphomicrobiaceae bacterium
CGCGCGATGAGATAGTCGACATAACTATGTTCGGCCGTGCAGCGGCGCATAGCATCGCGATAGAGTTCGCGGATCTCATGGACGTCATCGGCATCGCACCCAGTTGCTAGCCGGTCATCGCTCAGCCGGGCGCTGAGATCGTTGATTTCGGCGGCACAGACGCGAAGCTGGTGCGCGGCCACAGCAGATCGGCCCTCCGCGCGGCAGCACGTCAACACTAGCGCTACCACCGCCGAAACGATCGCTACGAACGCCAAGCGGCGATGGGCCGGGGAATCGAGCAACGTTGCGTTGAGAGCGATCCAGGACCAGATGCAAACGCTCGTTGTTATGAGCAGGGCCAGCGCGCGGCGGGTTAAGGCTTGCTTGTGTACCAACCGCCGCGCCGCATGCGAGCGCGCGCTGCCGACAAGTGTCATGGTATCGATGAGTTGCAACCGGCGCTGGCCGTCGAGAACGGGTCGCGGCGAATTCGATGCGCGTTCATCCGGGCGCACCGGCGCAGCGCTGGAAACGACGAGGCGCAATGACGGCTGGACGATGTGGCGCGATACACTCATCATGTATTACGCTAGCGAGATTCGGATACGCGAACAGATGCCAAGCCCACTCGCCACGCGGCATCCACAGACGATCCACAACTAAAAATCGCAATCGGTGCCTTTGTCTGACTGCTGTGCGCGAAAGACACGCAGCGATCTATTTCCCACCGATCGCAGCAGGCGTTACTGTCGGGAACGTTTCGAAGGATCGACGCCATGAGTCTAGCCGAGCTTAAAGCCACGATCGCCCGCGACTTTGGCACGCCGGCCGTGGTCATCGATCTCGATCGGGTGGAAGCCAATATCGCACGCGTGCAGGCACTTTGTGCGAAAGCCGGTGTCGCTAATCGCCCGCACATCAAGACGCACAAGATCCCGGCGTTGGCGAAAATGCAGATCGAGGCTGGGGCACGGGGCATCACTTGCCAGAAGCTGGGCGAGGCCGAGATCATGGCGGACGCCGGCATCGACGACATTCTCGTCAGCTACAATCTGATCGGCGAGATGCGGGCTGCCCGGCTCGGTCATCTGGCGAAGCATTGCACCATCACGGTCGCCGCGGACAACCCGGTGACGCTCGCGAGCTACGCCGAAGCCGGGCGCGTCGCGGAACGGCCGATCAACGTCGTCGTCGAATGCGACACCGGCCGCAAGCGCGCCGGCGTTGAAACAGCGGCCGAAGCGGTGGCGCTTGCTGCGGCGATCAAGGCCAACCCGCACTTGAAGTTCGCAGGTTTCCTCTTCTACCCGACCGAAAATTCGTGGGCGGAAACGCAAATATTTCACGATACGGCTTTAGCGGGCGTACGTGCGCTCGGCCTCGAACCTCGCATCGTATCGACCGGCGGCACACCCAACCTCGTCAATGTCGGCGGCTTGCGCGGCGCAACGGAGCACCGCGCCGGCACGTACATCTTCAACGACCGCATGATGCTCGCATGTGGTGCCGCGAAACTGGAGGATTGCGCGCTCAACGTTTTCACCACCGTGGTAAGCCGGGCTGGCCCCGAGCGCGGCATTCTCGACGCCGGTTCGAAAACGCTGACTTCGGACACGGGCGGGCTCGACGGCCACGGATTGATCATCGAGCACCCGCAAGCGCGCATCAAAGGTTTCGCCGAGGAGCACGGCTTCCTCGATCTTGCCGGCGTCAACGACAAGCCAAAAGCCGGCGATATCGTCCGCGTGATACCGAACCACGTGTGCGTGGTCGTCAACATGGTCGACCGGCTGATCGCTGTGCGCGACAACCAGATCGTCGATGTGCTGCCGGTCGCCGCGCGCGGCAAGCTGGTCTAGGACGGCTAGCTCGCCAGGACGAGTGGCTCGGCTGACGCACGGCCACGAATGAGATCGGACGCTTTGTCAGCCAGCGCCATCGTCGCGGCATTGAGGTTTGCCGACAGCATAGTTGGCATGATCGAAGCGTCGATCACGCGCAGACCTTCCAGCCCACGCACGCGCAGGTGATCGTCGACGACGGCCTGCGGATCGGTTGCCGGGCCCATGCGGCAGGTACCGGACGGGTGGAACGTCGTCGTGCCGCGCTCCTTGGCCGCGCCCAGCAATTCGTCGTCGCTCTGCACGTGCTTGCCGGGAAAATCCTCGTGATCGTAGTACGGCTCGAGCGGCTTCGACGCGAGGAGCTTACGGGCAAGCTTCATGCCGGCCAGCAACACGCGGCGATCGCTCGCCTCGGCTAGATAATTCGGCTGGATCAGCGGGGCTTCGAACGGGTTCGACGAGTGGATGCGCACGTAGCCCCGGCTATCGGGCCGCTGTTGCCAGGAGGCGACCGTCATGCCGGGCTCGGTCTCCAGCTCGCCCTGCACACCCTCGCGATAGCTCGCGGGCGTAAACGTGATCTGCAGATCCGATGTCGCGATGTTCGGCTCGGAACGCCAGAAGGCGTAGACCAGCGTCGGCACCAAGCCGAGGATGCCCTTGCGGCGGAACACCCAGTTGGCGATCTCCGCACCAAGCTTCAGGCCGCGCGCACGCTCGTTGATGGTCTCGATGTTCTTCACGCGAGCAACGAAGCGCGGCGCGTAATGATCGCGCAGGTTCTCGCCGACGCCGCTCAGCGCATGACGAACCTCGATCCCGTGTTCCTGCAACAGCTTTGCCGGACCGATGCCGGACAACTGTAGCAACTGCGGCGAGTTGAACGATCCGCCGGACAGGATCACTTCGCGGCGGGCACGCACCTCGATCGAGGTACCGCGCGGACCGCCGCGGTTATAGCGCACACCGATTGCCTTCTTGCCTTCCAGCACCAGGCTCGTCGCATGAGCGTGGGTGGCGACTTTCAGGTTCGGCCGCTTCATCGCCGGATGCAGGAACGCTCGTGCGGCACTCATACGGCGTCCATTCAAGATGGTGCGCTGCGTATAGGAGACACCCTCCTGTATCGCGCCATTATAGTCCTTGTTGCGCGGAATGCCCATTTGCTCGGCCCCTTCCATGAAAGCCTCGCACAACGGATGATGCCACTCGTTGTCGGTCACGGTGAGCGCACCATCGCGGCCACGATAGGCATCGTCGCCGTCGCCGATGCGCCGCTCCAACCGTTTGAAGTAGGGTAGCAAATCGGCGTAGCCCCAGCCGCGATTGCCCATCTGCGCCCAGGTATCGAAGTCCATTGCTTGACCGCGATTGTAGACGTTGCCGTTGATCGAACTCGATCCGCCCAGCGTCTTGCCGCGTGGGGCGAAGATCTTGCGGCCACCGGTCCACTCGCTCGGCTCCATCTGGTAGAGCCAGTTCACCGAGGGGTCGTAGAACGTCTTGATGAAGCCGGCCGGGATGTGGATGAAGGGGTTCCAATCGGTGCCGCCGGCTTCGAGCACGAGGACAGTGGTATTGGTATCCTCGCTCAAGCGGTTGGCAAGCACGCTACCGGCTGAACCGGCGCCGACGATGACATAATCGAAGGTATCCATGGCAAGTATCCCCAACGGTTGAAGGCAGGCGCTGGTCATTCCGCGCCGATAGTGGCGCCGACCGTGCCGAAAGCACCGAAGTCCATATGCAAGCGGTCGCCGGCTTCGAAGGCGAGCGGTGGCGCACAGGTGCCGGTGATCACAATCTGGCCAGCGGCGAGCGTGACACCGAGCCCGGACAGTTCGTTGGCAAGCCATGTGAGGGCGAGCCTGGGATCACCCAGCACGTTGGAGCCGATGCCGTCGCGGTCGAGCTTGCCGACAACAGATGCCTTCGCCTGATGACGGCTCAGATCGACACTGCGCCAATCGGCGTCCGTCGCGCGGCCGATGACAACTTGATGCGTACAGGCATTGTCGGCAACGAGCTGCGCTTCGCCAGCCTTGGCGAACTCGAGGAAGCGGCTGTCGGGAACTTCGATTGCCGGATGCAGCGTTCCGGCAGCGGCCATTACCTCGTCCACCGTGTAGGGGGTGGCCCGCGGGGCAAGATCGCGCGCCATGCGGAACGCGTACTCGGGTTCGGCGACGCGCATGCGGCTCCCGGCGATCGGCAGTTCCGCGCCATCGTCGTACACGCGCTCCTTGAACAAGCGCCCAGCGATGGGTCCAGGCACGCCGATGTGCGTTTGCCCGATCGAACTCGTTGCGGCGATCTTCCAGCCGACCACCGGGAACTTGCTGTACGCCTCCAGTGCGGCTTGGGCGGCATAACCTTCCGCCCGGCCGGCGGGACGGCAATCGGACGGCAAAGCTGCGATTGCTTCGCCGCGCTGCCAATGTTTCCAAATCAAATCGGCCGCGCGCGTGGCCCGGTCCTTGTTTTCAGACATTGGCGTTTCCCAGATTGTTTTCATTTGCGGGCAATCTGGCTGAAAATCCACGTCAGCGCATCACGTAAAAAAACGTAGCAGCTCTGCCGTGACGGCTTCCGGCGCTTCTTCCGCGAGATAATGGCCGCTCGCAACCTCAGCCCCCGAGACCGCGGCCGAGCAATAGCGCCTCCAAATTTCGAGTGGATCGTACCAGAGGCCGATTTTTCCTTTCGATCCCCACAGCACGTGCAACGGACACCCGATCTTGTTGCCGGCGGCCCGGCTGACACGGTCATGCACGAGGTCGATGCTGGCCGCCGCGCGGTAATCCTCGCACATGCCGGTGATCGTTTCCGGCTTGCGCACCCAATCGAGATAATCGGCTAGCGCATCGGCTTGAAAGAAGGCGGCGTCCTTGGGTTCGCGCGAAGTGTGCGCCCGGAACCAGATTTCGGGCGCGGCGCTGATAAGGTTTTCGGGAAAGGGATGCGGCTGAGCAAACCAGAACCAATGATAGTAGCCGAGACCGAACGCCATATCGGTACGCTCGAAGTGCTCGATCGTCGGTATGATGTCGAGCAGGCAGAGTTTCCGCACACGGCTTGCATGATCGATGGCAAGCCGGTGCGCCACCCTAGCGCCGCGGTCGTGCGCACCCACGAGAAACGTCTCGTGCCCGAAGTGGGTCATCAGCTCGGCGAGATCGCGCGCCATGGCCGCCTTGCTGTAGGCTGCGTGATCCGCGCTGACGGGCGGCTTGAACGATCCGCCATAGCCGCGCAAATCGGGGCATATCACCGTGAACGTCTTGGCGAGTTCCGGCGCCACCGCATGCCACATCGCGTGCGTCTGAGGGTTGCCGTGCAATAGCAGCAGGGGAGGTCCCGAGCCGCCATGCCGCAATCGGATGGAGCCGCCGCTGACATTCACGCTCGTGAGTTCAAAACCGGCGAAGAACATGACCCCTCCGTAAGTGCGTTAGGCCTTACCGTAATCGGTCAGCCGGTCGATCAGCCGCGGGCGTGCAACCGCTGGGCGGGCCGGCCCCGGCTCGACCGAACCCTCCGCTGTCTCGCTTGCAACATCCGCGTGTGTTGCTTCCGGGTTGCCGCCGTCGGATTGCCCGTCGTTGGCGAATGCCACTGCGTCCGTCCCGGCGTTTTCGCTGGCCACTGTGACCTCGCTTGGCTGTTCGGAACCGGGGGTCTCTGCCGGCGGGACGGTGACTGGCACCGGCGCTGTCGCCGTGCCGGACCTGACGAGGACAGGCCGACTGACCGCGTTCACGCCAAGGCTAAGCTCGGGCTTGGCGTCCGTAATGCGTTGCGTCAGCGGGATCGCTTTGCGATCTGTGGGCGCTGCAGCCCTTCGCGCCGATCCGGCCGCCGGCAACGTTCCTGCTCCCAAACGGCGCATTTCTTCCATGAAATGCTGCGCCTGCCGGGCGAGTTGCTCGTTCAATCCTGAAGTTTCTGCGCGAAGCTTGCGGATCGTTTCCGCCTGCCCGTCGGTTTGTACCTGGAGCCCGCTGATCCGGGATTTCATCGCGATCCGGCTGTCCTTGATGGACGAGCCACGCTCGTTGCTGCCGGCGGCATCCTCCGCGTAGGCGGCTAGCGACGCCCTCAATGTCGCGATCTCGCGCGCTTGATCCTCGAGCCGCTGATCGCGCTGACGGATCGCAACCTCATGCTGGAGCTGCTGATCGAGCGAAGGCCCCGACAGATCGATCGTTTGCCTACCGATAGACTCGCTCGACATGAGTTCGCGCTGCATGCGGACGACCTCGGGGATAGGCGTTGCAGCCCCTGAGCCGGCCGCATTGCCGCCCGCTGCCCCAGCACTCCCCTGCAGCCGCTCGATCAACGAGGCTTGATCGCGTGCGCGCGCGCGCAGTGCCGCGATCTCCGACTTCATCGCCACTTCGGTGTCGAAGGCGGGATC
>JANOOW010000312.1:0-2053 GCA_031421555.1 Hyphomicrobiaceae bacterium
ATGTCGACCACGCCTTCGAGCAGCAAGGCGACCGTCGCGTCTTCGAGCACGATCTGCGCCGAGCCTTTTGGTGCTGCCGTCTCGAATGAAATGGAGCCGAGGCGTGCCAGGCGCTTGATCGTCTCGTCATGACGCCCGACGCGATCGACGACGGACCGGTAGTCACCGAGCACGGCGAGATCGATCTTTGCGGCAGCCGGCACCTTCATCTCGGTACGGACGGAGCGAACTTCGCTGATCAGGTGGACAACCCAACCGATCTCGGCGTCGATGCTCGCATCAATCAGTCCCTCGTACACAGGCCACGTGCTGTGGCACAGCAGACTGCCGCGCTTCTCGCCGTGCTCGACCATATGCGCCCATAGCTCTTCCGTTATGAACGGCATGAACGGATGCAAAAGCTTGAGAATTTGATCGAGCGTCCACGCGACCATCGCGCGGGTCTCGGCCTTGGCCGGCTCGTCGTCACCGATCAGGACCGGCTTGATCAGCTCGAGATACCAATCGCAGAACTGGCCCCAGGTGAACTCGTAGACGGCACTCGCCGCCTCGTTGAACTTGTACGCCTCGATGCCAGCCGTCACCGCGGCTGCGGCACGTTGCGTTTCGCCAGCGATCCAGCGATTGATCGGCTGCTTGACCGACGCCGGGTCGAACCCTTTGACCCGCACGCATTCATTCATCTCGGCGAACCGCGAGGCATTCCACAGCTTGGTAGCGAAGTTGCGATTAGACTCGGCGGTCTTCAAGCCGAGCTTCGGATCACGTCCTTGTGCTGCAAGTGATGCCAGCGTGAACCGCAACGCGTCGGCGCCGTACACATTGATGACGTCGAGCGGGTCGATGACGTTGCCGAGCGTTTTCGACATCTTGCGACCCTTCTCGTCGCGAACGAGACCATGCAGATAGACCTCGTGGAAGGGCACTTCGTCCTGCGTGAACAGGCCCGCCATCATCATGCGGGCAACCCAGAAAAACAGAATGTCGAAGCCGGTGACGAGCGTCGAATTCGGATAGTACTTTTCAAGCTCTTGCGTCTTCTCCGGCCAGCCGAGTGTCGAGAACGGCCACAACGCCGATGAGAACCAGGTGTCGAGCACGTCCTCGTCACGCCTCAGGGCTACATCGCTGCCCCACTTCGCGCGCGCCTTCGATTTCGCCCCGGCTTCGTTGCGCGCGACGACGTAGGCTCCGTCCGGTCCATACCAAACCGGAATCTGATGGCCCCACCACAGTTGCCGCGAGATGCACCACGGCTCGATGTTCTCCATCCAGCGGTAGAAATCCTGCTCGCGGTTGAGCGGCATGATTTTCGTTTTGCCGGTGCGCACAGTCGCGATCGCGCGTTCGGCGAGCGGCTTGACGTTCACGTACCATTGGTCGGTCAGGTATGGCTCGACCGGCACGGCGGAGCGATCACCATGCGGGACAACGTGCGTGTGCGGTTCGATCTTATCGACGAGGCCGAGCGCTTCGAGATCGGCGACGATCTGTTTGCGCGCAACAAACCGGTCAAGTCCGCGATAGGCTTGGGGCGCAGAATCGTTGATGCGGGCGAAATCGTCGAAGATGTTGATTTGCTCGAGATTGTGGCGTCGGCCCACTTCGAAGTCGTTGAAGTCGTGCGCCGGCGTGATCTTGACCGCGCCCGAACCCTTCTCCGGATCGGAGTAGTCGTCACCGACGATCGGTATTTCCCGGCCGGCAAGGGGCAGCACCAGAAACTTGCCGATCAGATGCTGATAGCGCTCGTCCTTCGGATTGACCGCAACAGCGGTATCGCCGAGCATCGTCTCCGGACGCGTCGTGGCGATCACGATGTAGGTCGACGGATCTTCCGGGTTGAACGTCACCCCTTTTAGCGGATACCGGAAATGCCACAGGTGGCCCTTGATTTCCTTTTGCTCGACTTCGAGAGCGGAGATCGCGGTCTGGAATTGCGGGTCCCAGTTCACCAGCCGCTTGTCTTTGTAGATCAGCCCTTCGCGGTGCAGTTCGACGAACACCTTTGCGACCGCGCGCGACAGCCCCTCGTCCATCGTGAAGCGTTCGC
>JANOOW010000313.1:0-18322 GCA_031421555.1 Hyphomicrobiaceae bacterium
ATCCGGCAGCGTGCCGGCGAAAAAGCGCGCAATGTCATGCTGCCTCGCCCTTCCGGCGCGCTCGACGTGTCGCGCATCGTCGGCGCGGCGCCTGATTCGGACAAGATCGTTATCAACGATGTCTCGTTTGCTGTGCCGGCCGGACGCGTGCTCGGCGTCATCGGGCCGAGCGGCGCCGGCAAGTCGTGCCTTGCCCGATTTCTGGTGGGCCGCTGGCAATCGCGCCGGGGCAGCATCTCCATCGGCGATCACGAGATGTCGCACTGGAACGAGGACGACCTCGGCCAGCACATGGGCTACATGCCGCAAGACATCGAGTTGTTGCCGGGCACAATCGCCGACAACATCTCGCGCTTTGATCCAGACGTCACGACCGAGAGCGATCGGCTACTTGCGGCCGCCGGAATGGCCGGCGTGAACGATCTGATCAAGGAGCTTCCGCACGGCTTCAACACGCTCGTTGGCGGAGTGAATGGACACGTTCTGTCCGGCGGGCAACGTCAGCGCATCGCATTGGCGCGTGCAGTTTATGGAAATCCGCACGTTGTGGTGCTCGACGAACCGAGCTCAAGCCTCGACGCTGCTGGTGAGCAGGCACTGGGGCTCGCACTGGAGCGCATGAAGCAGAATGGCAGCGCCGTCATAGTCATCACCCACAAGCTCTCTTTGTTGTCCTACTGCGACGATGTCCTCGTTCTCAATGCCGGCACGGTGCAGGCGTTCGGTCCGCGCGGTCAGGTCGTCGATCGGCTGTCGAAGTCGCGCGCGCCAGCTCTCACCGTGGTCGAGGGCTCGGGTCCGGGCCCAGGCGACGCGAGGCGCATGCAATGATCGCAAAAAGCGACGATGTTGTCATCGCCACCGCACTGTTGCCGTCGGCCGACTATGCGACCACGCTAAGGCGCGGCTACGGCGTGATCTTCGGCACGCTGACGGTGCTGACGCTATGCGCTGGATTTGCCCGCATCGATAGCGCAGTCGTGGCTCCGGGGGCTATCTCGATCGAGGCCAACCGCAAGACCGTGCAGCATCTGGAAGGTGGCATCGTCAGCGAGATCCTCGTGCGCGATGGCGATCTGGTAAAGCAGGGCGATGTCATTCTGCGGCTCGATCCGACGCGCAGTGCAGCCAGCGAGGAACTCTATCGCAAGCAGCAAGCGATCGCGATGGCCTTGGAGTCGCGCCTGCAGGCGCAGCTGAACTTGCGTGAAAGTCTCGTCTATCCCGAGGCGGTAACCGCCTACGCCAACGATCCCATGGTGCGTGCGGCTCAGGTCGACAACCAGCGTCAATTCGAAAGCCGCCGCAACACGTATCTGAGCGCCACCTCGGTGCTCGAAAGCCAGATCGAGCAGGCGCGCAAAGACATGCGGCAGGCCGAGTCCGACAAGCAGACGGCAGGCCAGCAATTGGCCTCGATTGACCGTGAATTACCGGCCTTGCGCAAGTTGCTCGAGCAGGGCCTGGTGCCTTTGCCGCGCGTGCTCAATCTGGAACGGCAAGAGCAGCAACTGCAGGGGCAATCGTCGAAAGCGGACATCGATTTCGCCCGCGCCAAGGAGCGCGTGTCCGAAATCGAAACCAAGCAGAAACAGTTGCGTCAAGAGTATAGCCAGGAAGCTGCAAGTGCCATTCCCGAGGTGCGCAAGACCTTGAGCGACGTCGGCCAGCAGCTGGTCATTGCTCGTGATATGTTGAAACGTATCGATATCGTGGCGCCGGTCAGTGGTCAGGTGCAGCAGCTGCGTATTTTCACCGTTGGCGGCGTCGTAAAGCCGGGTGACCCGGTCGTCGATGTCGTCCCCGCGTCCGCCAAGCTCGTTGTTCGCGCGCGGGTTTCAACCGTCGACATCGACCGTTTGCGGCCAGGCTTGGCTGTGGAGATCCGTCTACCGCAATTCCAGCGCTTCCAAAGCGAGACCATGCACGGCGAGGTACGCTCTATATCGCGCGATACTTTGCTCGACGAGGGCAATCGCCAGCCCTACTACGCCATGGAGGTCGAGGCTGATCGGGCATCCATTCCCGCCGACATCAGCGAAAAGCTCGTCGCCGGCATGACGATTGAAGTCATCGTGCCGACCGGCGAGCGCACGGTACTGCAGTTCCTGTTCTCGCCGATGTTCAATCGGCTCGCCGTGGCGATGCGGGAACGCTGACTGCTGGTCCAGCGGGCAAAATGCTTGCGGCTTCAGCCCACGCATCGGGATGGTTGGCCCAGGCGGTTGGAAACAGTTCGCTGGTATCGAGCCAAGGCAAAATGCTGTCGAAGCCGTACGGTTGCCCGGCTGCTTCAGCAGTGCTCAAGTTCGTTGCAGCCGTTGCAGCAGTGGTGACGTGCGGGCGGACATCGGCACGCAACTGTGCTTGCGAAAATGTCAGCGCCGTCGCGAGGTCGATGCTGGTGAAGGCGTAGCGCGTCATCGCCTCCAGCATGTGGTTTGACGACTTAGCGAACCGTTGCCTATCGACCACGTAGAAGGCGGGCCGTTTCGCCGGAGACGTAGTCGCGAGGGGTACAAGAACATCGGCAACCAAGAGCAGATCGAGTGCGGCGGCGAGCCGTTCCTGCGATTGCCACAGCGTTTTCAACCCCTCATAGATGGCGAGCAGTCCTTTTGACGGCGCGCCCGCTTCATCCTTGAATTTGATGCCGCGCGGCTTCACTGCATCAGGCGGGATGCGCGCGATTTCGAGATCGCGCATGCAATCACCAGTTGGCGCGCCACTCAAACGTAATGGGAAGGCGCGCAACGCTACCGGCATGTAAGCACCCGTCCAATGGCCGTCCGCGGCGATCAAACTGCGCACCGTCATGTCGCGGCCGGTCAGTGCGCCAATGACGGGGGCCGGACCATCTAGCCGGACCGCCAGTGGATAATAATGCGCGGCCAACAAAAACTCGCTGTCGCCTAACGGCACAAAGCCGATGGCATCCAGATGTGCGACGGCTGGATGCAGCGGCAAAGCGGGTGCCGGCCATTGCGTCAGTGGCACGTAGGTGATCATGATTGTTGTTCCGCCATCGCGCCCGGCGCCTCGCTCGCCGGCGCTGATGACGCGGGCGCCGCTCGCAACGCTGCTCGTGCATTCGCGAGCATGATGCCGGTTCGAAACAGCGATAGGCGATGAAGCGCGATCAAGTCGGCAGCCACGATCCCATGACGCCGCAAGACCGGCGCCAATGCACCGGTTGATATGGCATCCTGCTTCACGATCCACAGATCCGCCACGTCGAGCGTGTAACCCTCTATGTTCTCGAAGTGCAGAGGCCAGGCTTCGAACAATGCGAGTTCGCTCAGCCGACCAGCAATCTGCGCGGTCTCGGCAAACATCGGTGCGGCTATGTCGAGCAGCGCGATGCGTTGTGCTGTGGCCTTGGCCGGGCGGCCATCTGGAAAGCAGATCGGCGATCCGACGTCGGTGGGTGCATCTGCGACCGCTACATCGATAAAATGCCGGCTGGGTTCATGCCTGCCGGGCTGATACATGCCAGGCTCATACATGAACGGATACGCACGGCACAACGCGGGCAAGAACGGGAGTGCGGACTGGCTCGCGGCGGGATGCCCTCGCCCGTCAGCCAAAAGCGAGCGCACAATGATCAACTCGAAGCGGTTTTCATGCCGGTGCCAAGCAATGGGAAAGTGTGATGCATAGCGCATCGCCTCTTGCGCCGTGATGGCGATCACGTTCGCGTTGCGCACATTCTCGTAGGCAAGCGGAGAAAAGATCCGCTGCTTCAGGACATCTCCCTTTAGGGGCACCGGCCGCTCATACAACAAGTCGTCCTACTCCCAAAGTCCGTACTAGCCGTAATCTTGACAATTCGCCACAAGTACTTCGCCGAAAATGCACTCCGCCGGCGACACCGGTATGATAACACTTTTCCTGGCTGACATTGCTATTTGTCGTGTCCGTCGGGGGAGCCGCGCAAGACCAGTGTCTATCATTGTCGCCATCGCCAACCACAAGGGAGGGGTTGGCAAATCCACTAGTTCGATGATGATCGCGGAAGGGCTGGCGCTCTTCCACGGGCGACGCGTGCTGCTTCTCGACCTGGATCAGCAGGGCATGCTCAGCCGCATGTTGATGAGCCATTCCGCACTCGATGCGGCAGCCCGCGAGCGCCGCACGTCGACGCATCTGATGAGGGCCTATGTGGCCGGCCAGCAAGGTGGTTTGCCCTATTTCATCGTGCCGCGGGTGAGCGATATCTCCGAGTTGCGAAACGCGCGTGATGGGCGTGTCGACCTCGTACCATCGCATCCGCAATCGTTGAGCGAATACCGTTTGATCGAAGACGCACTATCGGCGCGGTCAGGCGGACACCGGCCAGACCAAGCACTGGCAATGATGATGCAACCCGACTTGGTGCGGCTGGCGGACTATTACGACGTGATCATGTTTGACTGTGCAGCCGGCGTCTCGACGTTATCGCTGGCGGCGCTTCGGCTGAGCAGTATTGTGGTTTCACCGACGATGCTCGAGCGCAATTCCATCAACGCGCTGGTCGATTTCCTGCGCATCATTCTCGAGGCCGACTTGGGTTTCAAAAACAATGCCGCGCAACAAGTCTTCGTGCTGATGACGATGTTCATGCGCTCAAATCCTGCCCAGCAGCTATTGCTCGACACGATCCAGCGCGGCATACCCGGGCTCAATGCTTTGCCGGCCGCGATTTCCCATTCGACGGCGATACAACGCGCCGTACTTCATCCGGGACAGGGTGCGTCGCGGCTCGCGCATGAGAAATATGGCTCGGCATTCGGTGAATTGCAGCAGCTGGCCAGTGCGGTCGATCGTGTCGTTGAGGCGCAGCAGCGGCCAAATCACCGGCAGCACCAATGAGCGTTCACGCGCCGAGTGTAGCGCGTACAAGGCTGCGGATCTGTTCGAGGGTGAATGGTTTCGAGATGAACTTCGCGCCCTGCGTCTTCAAATTATCGGCCCGCGCCATCTCACTTTGCAGGCCCGACATCAACACCACTTTCAAGCTCGGCTTGTCCCCAAGCATCTCGTTCGCCAATGCTATGCCGTCGACGCCCGGCATCTGCACGTCGGTGACGAGAATATCGAACGGCGCGGCAGCGCTGTGCGCCAAGTCCAGCGCTTCCTGGCCGTCGTGCGCCACGACCACGGTATGACCTTCCGCGATCAGCGACCGGCAAACCAGATCACGCATTGCGGCATCATCATCCGCCAACAGCACCCGTGCCATGACCGTTTCCTTCTGGTTCGAGCACATCTGCTCACTCATGCACGACTTGACCGACGAACGGCAGTTCGCGGTAGCGGTGGCCGACGTCCATGCCATAGCCGACGACGAACACTTCCGGACAATCGAATGCTTTAAAATCCGCTGTTACTTCGACCGCGCGCTTGTTGCCCTTGTCAAGCAACACGCATGTCATGATGCGGGCAGCACCTCTTGCTGCAACCAGATCCTTGGCGAAGGCGAGGGTGCGGCCCGATTCCAAAATGTCATCGACCAACAACACGTTACGCCCCGCCACGTCGCTTTCCACGTCGCGCAGGATATCGACGGCACCCGAAGATTTCGTGCTTTTGCGGTAGCTCGACAACGTCATGAAGTCGACGTCAGGTGCGAGACCTGCGCGATGGAGGGCGCGGATCAAATCGGCGGCGAAAACGAAGCTGCCCTTCAAGATCGCCACGACCAGCAACGGCTCGACCGTCGCCGCCGCGATTTCCCGGGCTAACACTTCGATCCGGTCGGCGATCATCGCCGGCGTAAATATAACGTCGATTCTGCCTTCGCTCATCGAGTTTTGGCCCCCTGCAAATATATCCAACAACAGATATCCGACGAATAGGGCGAAGGTGCAACTGAGTGCCCCGTTATCGTCGAGCCTGGCTCAAGCTGGCCCACAACTGTTGAAAAGTGCGGCAATTCACGCGCATATCGGCGCAAGAGAGCCGTCATTCCGTCATATTGCGTCGCGACACGACCTGTAAGAAAGACGGGAATATCGGGTGCCGAATCTCGCCGAGGTGTGCTCTGGGTCGGTACAGCGATGTTCCGGCCCTGATTCTGGTTGTTCAGACGGAGCTAGTTACGTCGATCAATTTATACAAATTGCGAAAGCGCGGGTGCGGATATGGTTGAAGGCTTGAAGGGCGCAGGCGGCGTAGGATCGACGGCGTTCCTGGATCTGTTCCTGTCCGCGCACATCGTAGTCAAGATCGTCATGGTCGGCTTGTTCATGGCCTCGATCTGGTCATGGGCGATCATCGTTGAGAAGCTGGTCTCGTTCCGTCGCGCCCGCAACGAAGCCGACAAGTTCGAGCAGCTGTTCTGGTCCGGCCAATCGCTGGAGGAGCTTTATACCGGCTTGGCCCGCGGTAATACGATCGCGATGGCGGCCTTGTTCGTCGCCGCGATGCGCGAGTGGAAGCGCTCGGTCGAAGGCAACATCCGGGCGCTGGGTGGCATCCAGATGCGCGTCGAAAAGGTCATGGATGTCACCATCAGCCGCGAGATGGAACGCCTCGAACGGCGCCTCCTGTTCTTGGCGACGGTTGGTTCGACGGCCCCATTCGTCGGCCTCTTCGGTACCGTCTGGGGCATCATGACCAGCTTTCAGTCGATCGCGCTTTCGAAGAATACCAGCCTCGCCGTCGTCGCACCAGGCATCGCCGAAGCACTATTTGCCACCGCGATCGGCCTTGTCGCCGCAATCCCGGCAGTGGTGTTCTACAACAAGTTTTCCGCCGACGCCTCACGCCTGGGGCAGCGGCTCGAAGCGTTCGCCGACGAATTTTCTGCCATTGTTTCGCGCCAAATTGACGTCCGGAGCTAGAGTAACATGGGCGCGAGTATCAAAGCAGCCGGTGGCGGCGGGCGCAAGCGGCGCTCCAAACGACACGCGCCGATGAGCGAGATCAACGTCACGCCCTTCGTCGACGTGATGCTGGTGCTGCTGATCATATTCATGGTGGCCGCGCCTTTGATGACGGGCGGCGTGCCGCTCGACCTGCCGCAGGCCAAGGGCAAGCAGCTCGACAGTCAAAATAAAGAGCCAGTCGTGGTGTCGATTGCCAAGGATGGCCGGATTTACCTCGGTCAACAGGACAAGGACACGATCACCATCGACGAGTTGGGCCCTAAACTTCAGGCGATCATGAAAGCCCGCGGTGGCGATGGCGCCAACGACGAGGCGATCTTCGTGCGCGGCGACCGGACGGTCGACTACGGCACGGTCGCGCGCGTGATGTCGCGCATCAAGGAATCGGGGTTCCGCAAGCTGTCGCTCGTCACCGAAACGGAAGCAGGAGGATAAGCGCTATCGTGTCCTTCGGGCTCGTCATGTCGGTCCTGCTGCACGTTGGCATCCTCGTCTGGGCGCTGATCGGCTTCAACTTGACTCAGCCGCTGAAGATCCCCGACGAGATCCCGGTCGAGGTGTCGATCATCTCGGCGATCGATCTCGAGTTGAAGCAGAAGAAGGGGGATAGCCTTTCGAAGATCGAAGAGCCGGCGATGAGCACCGGCAAGGCGCCGTCGCCGAAGGATGCGCCGAAGCCCAAGCCGATACGCGCGGTCGAGCCGCCGCCACCTGCCGCAGCCGAGCCTCCGCCACCGGATCCGGTGAAGGTCGAAACGCCACCCCCGCCGCCGCCAGAGCCGGTGAAGGCCGAGCCACCGCCTCCGCCACCGCCCGACCAGATCGCGGCCCTGATCGAAAAGGCCCCGCCGCCTCCGCCGGTGCCGGACGGCCCGACGCCGGAAGAGAAAAAGAAGATCGATGATAAGCTCGCCGAGCTCCAGCGCCTCGACGAAGAGCTGAAAAAGAAAGACGAGGAGCTTCGAAAAGCCGAAGAGCTCAAGAAGGCCGAGGATAAGAAGAAGGCCGAAGAGAAAAAGCGTGCCGACGATCTGGCGAAGAAGAAGCTCGCCGAAGATAAGAAGAAGAAGGAAGACGCGGAACGAAAGAAGGCCGCCGAGCTGACGCGCAAGAGCAAGTCGTTCGACGCGCAAATGGCCGAGCTACTGAACAAGGTGCCAGACCAGCCATCGGCGGCGGCCGGCGCAGATACGCCGCCGTCAAAGCCGACGGCTGCCAAGGGTCCGCCTGCTGGCACGAAGACAGGTACCGATAACGTCAACAAGGCGCGCGCGGAACAGATGATCGTTGCGATTCTGAACTCGGCATTCGAGCAGTGTTGGAACAAACCGTTGGCCGGTGGCGGCGTCAGCGCGCCCGTGGTCACGTTGAAGTGGAACCTCAATCAGGATGGCACGCTGCAGGGCGAGCCGCGCATCATGCAAACCGACAAGAGCAATCCGCTGGCCGATCAAGCAGAGCGTGCTGCCCTGCGTGCCGTGCAAACATGCGCCCCATTCCAGCTGCCGCAAGAGCAGTTTGGCATGTGGCGCGAGATCACCTGGAAATTCAATCCCAACCAAGCGCTGTGAAGACGAGCTGCAAGCCTGAAGGTCAGCCAAGATGAGCCGCAATCCCATGTTTGACTATCGTACCGACCGGCGGTCCGTGCTTGGCGGCGCGGGACTAGGGCTGGCTGCCGGCGTCCTCGGCGGCAGGTCTGCGCTGGCGCAAGTCTCGGGCGAACAGCAGAAGGGCCAGATCAGGCCGATACCGATCGCTATTCCGGAATTCCTAAGCGCCGATCCGAAACTCGGGACCGACATCGCCAATGTCGTTGCAGCCGATCTCGGCAACAGCGGCTTGTTCCAGCCAATCGAACGGGCTGCCTTTATCGATCGCGTGCAGAATGTTCAGGTCGCGCCGAACTACGCCAACTGGCGCTCTGTCGGCGCCGAAGCCTTGATCGTTGGACAAGTTGGCCAGGCGCCGGATGGCCGCATGCAGGTCGAGATGCGCGTGTGGGACGTGATTACGAGCAAGCCGCTCGACGGCAAACGGTTGACGGCCACGCCACAGAACTGGCGCCGGATTGCGCATCAGGTGGCCGACATCGCCTACGAAAAGCTGACTGGCGGCGCACGCTACTTCGACACCCGCATCGTCTACGTCGACGAGACCGGGCCGAAGGATCGGCGCGTCAAGCGTCTGACCATCATGGATCAGGATGGTGCCAACGTGCGGCTGCTGAGCCAGGGCAAGGAGGCTGTGATCACCCCGCGGTTCAACCCGGTGGCGCAGGAGATCACGTTCGTCCAGTTTCAGGGCGACACGTCGCGGGTCATGGTGATGAACCTCGATAGTGGCCAGCGCGAGGTGGTCGGCAACTTCCAGGGGATGACATTCGCCCCGCGTTTTTCGCCTGATGGCCAGCGCATCGTCATGAGTTTGCTGACCGGCGGCGACACCGGGCTTCTCGAGGTAGACTTGCGCACGAAGCAAGTACGTAACCTGACCCAAGGCGCCGGCATCAACACCGGGCCGTCGTTTTCGCCTGACGGCCGGGAGATCGCTTTCGAATCGGATCGCGACGGCAATCAGCAGCTGTACGTGATGGGCCCGGCCGGCGTTCGCCGTTTGAGCAAGGGCGATGGCCGCTATTCGACACCGGTGTGGTCACCGCGCGGTGACTATATCGCCTTCACGAAGCAGTCGTCGGGCGCATTTCTCATCGGCGTGATGAAGCCGGACGGTTCGGGCGAACGCATCCTGACCGAGGGCTACCATAACGAGGGTCCAACCTGGGCGCCGAACGGCCGGGTTCTGGCCTTCTTTCGTGAGAGCCAGGGTGCCAGTGGCGGTCCAAAGCTCTTCTCGGTCGACATCACGGGCTACAACGAGCGCCAGGTGCCGACCCCAGGATTCGGGTCGGATCCGGCCTGGTCGCCCTTGCTCACCTGAGCCGGCGGCGCCGGTAAGGCCGTCCAATGGTTTTCAACGGGTCTTCCACATCCTCTCCGATGCTCTGTTCACGACTTATTAAGCATCGCATGAGACACTGTTTACCAATCCCGGACCCAATCAGCCCGGAGGCGTTTGTCGCGTAAATCCAAGCTCTTGCGTGTACGGACAGAGGCGTCCGGCGGAGCTGGGAACCAAAAACCACGGCGTGGTATTTCCGCACCAAGCCTGTTGGAAAACAGTCACCTGTCGACCGCAGTGCTTGATCTGAACCCTCCGCGCCAGTAGCTCAATACATGGCAACAGCCGAACAGCCTGCAGAGATTCGCTAGGGGTTGCGACCGAAGGGTCGTTCGCTGATCGAAGTTCGGTAAGGCCAGGGACAGCATAGGAGAGAATACAATGAAGGGCGCTATCGTTCTTGTCACTGTGATTGCAGCCGTCGCTCTTGGCGCGTGCCGCAAAGAAGTCGCGCACACGCCAATGAAGCTCGGTGCAGATGCTGCCGTCGTTTCGTCGGTCGCTCGTTAATCTGCGTATCTCAGGCGGGTTTCCGCTTTGGGATCTTTACGAAGGCCGACTTGCCAGCGCATCGCGCACTGGCAGTTCGGCCTTCTTCTTTTGGGCGGACCGGTTTTGCACTACTGTTTGCTGCCAGCCTCTTTCGATCACGGCGAATCGCTGCGAATCTGATTATCGTTGGCCGATGACTATGAAATCGTCTTTCATCTGTTTCGGCCATATTTTCGTACGATCGGCGCGCTACGAATCATGTGTTGCCGGTGGTTGCGCCGTATTAAAATTCAAGCGTCCGCGTGAGCTGAATCTACGTATGCTCGGTGTGGCGTGTTGCTAGGAAGGAATGGTGATGGAGATCTCGACCCGGTGGTCACGGTTGGCCCGTACGGCTGCTGCGCTTGTGGTTATGACCTCACTGGCGGCATGCGCAAATAAGGAGCTCACCCCGGACAGCGCGCAGCTGAACGGCAAGGGCGGTACCGCAACGCCCGGTTCGCAGCGCGATTTTGCACAAAACGTCGGCGACATCGTCTACTTCTCGACCGACCAGACAGATCTGACGCCGGAAGCCCAGCAGACGCTGAGCGGACAAGCTCGCTGGCTGCAACAGTACGCGCAATATTCGATCACCATCGAAGGTCACGCCGACGAGCGCGGTACGCGCGAATACAACATCGCACTCGGCGCCAAGCGCGCACAATCGGTCCGCGAATTTTTGAGCCGCACCGGCGTCAATGGTCAGCGGATCAGAACGATTTCGTTCGGCAAAGAGCGTCCGGTCGCAGTCTGCAACGATATTTCGTGCTGGTCACAAAATAGACGCGCGCAGACGGTTCTCAATAACCGGACAGCGGATGCGGCACCGCCGCGCCGCTAACGCGTTTATTCATACGGCCAATCAAAATTCTGCCCCACTTGAGGCCCATTCTCGCCTTTGGTGGGTTATTTGTTTGGGGTGCGCGCATGTCGATGTGGCGGACTGGGTTTCGTTCAGGCGTAGTGCTCGGCTTCCCGGCAATCGCCGCCGTCCTTGCCGCCACGCATCTAAAAGCCCAGACCCGTGAAGAGGCTAGCGGTGTGCCGCGCGAGGTATTGATCGGCGTCTTGAGCATCGGCCAACCGGCCGCATCTGCAACGCCTGCCATCGATGACGCCCAGCGAAGTTACGCCGATGCGTTGACATCCCTGCGGAATGGACAAACAGAGCTGGCGCAGCGAAAGTTCGAACAACTCGTGGCGCGGTATCCGCAATCGCCGCGTGCGGACGAGGCGCGGGAACAGTTGGCCAAAATCTACATGACCACTTCCGGGCTGCGCCGCCAGGCAGCGCTTCCCGGAAGCGAGCAGATTAGTCATCTGGGCCGCCCGTTAGCGGAAATCAACTTGCCTCAGCCACCGGTTGGGGAGTGGCGCACATCGGTGCAGGCGGCGGCCGGGTTTTCCCGATCCCTTCAAGAAGATTTTCGTTCCGCGGCCGGTGATCTCGTCTTCTTTAGCGAAGGCAGCGTCGAGCTCGGGAGCCGCGCGCGCAAGGCACTTGCCCAGCAAGCAGAGTGGCTGAAGCAAAATCCTTCGATGAGCGCTGTAATCGAAGGTCATGCTGACGAGACGGGTAGCGCCGATGACCTCAAGGCGCTTTCAGCTGCGCGGGCCGATGCCGTCCGTGCACGATTGATCGAGCGCGGCGTCAGCGCGGAGCGGATCCGCGTTATCGCGTATGGTGTCGAGCGCCGGGTCGCGCATTGCGACGACCAAGCCTGCGCTGGACAGAACCGGCGTGTGGCGACGACGATAGAGCCCGCTCGCGCGGTAAGCACCGCCACCCGTTGACACGGCGCCCCGAAAGCTCGACGCTGCGCTCCGAAAATCTATCGCGTTGCCACAGAAATGCTCAAGAGCGCCGTTATGCGCCACAGTGATAGAGCCGTGTCGCTCGCGTTTCGCATCGTCCCTGGCGCGTTGCCAATCGCGCGGACGCGGTGCGCAAGGCAGCCCTGGAATTCCAGACCGGCTTGGAAGGACGTCAAATGCGATTGCACGTTTTGCTATCGATCCCGGTTTACCTGACCCTGGCAGGTGCGTTCGCGCTGACGGCGGCAGCCCAGCAACCGCCGTTCGGACAATCGCAGGGCACGCAGCCAAAATCGCAAGCTAAGTCCAAAGGATCAACACCGCCCGCTACGCCCGCCGATACAACCTCGGTACCGGCGAAAGGCGGCAGCGACAACCCGCTGCGCTCGCGCGTCGAGCAACTCGAAGAGCAACTCGTCGATCTGCAGGTGACGATCGGCACGCTCGAGTCGCTGGCACGCACGACAGGCGTCAACGCGCCGGCAGGGTCATCGCAAGCATACCGGCCGCCCGCATCGAATTCTGGAGGAGGCGATCAGTCGGGTACGGCTGCACGCGTCGATGGCTTGGAAATCCAGATGCGTGCCCTCGTCGGACAGGTCGAGCAATTGAACGACCAGGTGCGTGCACTCAACGGCCGCCGCGGTTCCGCGCCCGATGGCGGCGACACCCGCCTAGCCGGCATCGGTGCACCTCCCGTGCGGCCAGCCGGGGCGCCAGGTGGGTTCGGCTCGACGACCGTGGTGCCAGGCGGAACCCCAAGCGGTGGCGACCAGATCGGCAAGATCATCGGCGAGGAGGCATCGCGGCCGATGCCGGCTGCCATCCCCGGCGGCGATGCCGGCAACCCGAAGGAGGCGTATGAGACCGCCTACGGCTATCTGCTGCAACAGAACTACGGAGCGGCCGAAACCGCCTTCGACGAATTCCTGGCCAAGCACCCGAACGATGCGCTCGCCGGCAATGCACAGTATTGGCTGGGTGAATCGTTCTTCGTGCGCGGTCAGTACAAGCAGGCCGCAGGCGCTTTCCTGAAGGGCTATCAAACATTTGCCCGCAGCGCCAAGGCGCCGGACAGCCTTCTGAAGCTCGCGATGTCGCTGGACCGTCTGGGTCAGAAAGAGGCAGCATGCACATCCTATAGCGAGCTCAATACGCGCTTTCCCTCGGCCTCGCAGAACATCAAGGCTCGCGCCGACAGCGAGCGCCGCCGGTTAGGCTGCTAGAGGGTCCGGCCGTGGACGCGACGTTCACGACAGGCGCGCTCGATCATCTTTTCGCCGGTCTGACGCGCCCGTTCGCGATCGCCGTTTCCGGTGGCGCCGACAGTATCGCGTTGATGCACCTCATCGCGGCTTGGCGCCGGGATGGCGCCGGTGCTCATCTATCGCCACCTCTGGTACTCACTGTCGATCACGGTCTGCGCCCAGAATCGGCCATTGAGGCCGAGCTTGCCGGCGCGCAAGCACGCGGACTCGGATGGCAACATGAAACGCTGCACTGGCGCGGTGCGAAACCGTCGTCGGGGCTGCAGGAAGCGGCGCGGCAAGCCCGCTACGAGTTGATGCTCGATCGCCTGGCACTTGATCCTTCGCCGCGCGATCTGGTACTCGCCCATATACAGGAAGATCAGGCGGAAACGCTGCTGATGCGGCTGGCGCGGGGCAGCGGCGTCGATGGCTTGAGCGCGATGCGGCCGCGCGAGAACCGTGTCGTCGTGGCTCTAGGTCATCCGGTGCGCGAGATCCCGGTCGTCCTGCATCGGCCACTGCTCGCTACGCCGAAGTCTCACCTGCTCGCCTATCTCCGTGCGAAAGAATTGCCGTGGTGCGAAGACCCCAGCAATACGGACACCCGGTTCGAGCGCGTGCGTCTGCGTCAGGCCGCATCGGCGCTGTCAACACTCGGTCTGACGCCGGAAAGTTTGAGCCGCAGTGCGCGGCGGCTTCGGGCGGAGCGAGCGGTGCTACAGGCACGCGCGCGGACGTCGGCTGCGCACTGCATCGATGATCACGGTGGCGCCTATGGCGAGCTGACCCTCGCCACGCGACAAACTTGGCTGGTGCCGGACCTCGTCCGGCTGCTGACGCCCCTTCTGAACGTTTTCGGCGGTGCCTCGCCACCTCCCCAACTGTCTCAAATCGAGACGCTGGCGGATCGGCTTACCGCAATCCCGGCACAGGCGTGCGGCCGGCTTACGCTCGGTGGATGCCTCGTCGAGATCTCCGATCATGCAGGTGCGCGCCGGGTTTGCGTGTTTCGCGAATATGCCCGTCACGATCTACCCCGTGTTCGCATTGAACCAGGGCAGGGCATTTTCTGGGATCGGCGCTTTTACATCAGTGTGGCGCCGAGGGCGGAAGGGTCCGTCAGTGTAGGTCCGTTGGGGGACGGCAATAACGGCGGTTCTCATGGCAAATTGCCGCGCCACAGCCTTGCGGGCTTGCCCGCGGTGATGTCCCCGATCGCGCAGCACTGTCTTTTTCGGTCTACCGGCGATACAGAAGTGACGTGTGTCTGGCCGCTGCAACACGAACGCCGTGTGCGATGGGCGACGATTGACTGCGGCGCATGAAACGAATTAGGCACCACTTTCGTGCCAACTCGTCGAGAAACCTGAAATTCGCCGAAGTGAGACCGCCCGATGAACTTGGCAAACATCATGCAGACGCTTATCTCTGATTATGGATCGGATGTGCCTGCATGTGCAGTGCGCAACTTTACGATCGACGGGTCTGGCTGCCATACTCATCCAGGCTCCGGGAAGGGAACACGATGAATTCGAACTTTCGTAACTTCGCGATCTGGGTGTTCATTGCACTTCTTCTGGTCGCGTTGTTCAACCTGTTCCAAAACCCGACCCAAAGTCGTAGCCGAAACGACATCCCCTACTCGGAATTCCTGAACGCGATCGATAATCGCTCCATCTCCGAAGTGGTGATTCAGGGCAGCCGCATCTCGGGTAAGTTCATCGAGAACGCGACAGCGTTCACGACTTACGCGCCGGAAGATCCCGGGCTGGTCGAGCGCCTGCGCCAAAAGAACATCAAGATCCAGGCGCGCCCCGCCGACGAGGATGCCTCGCCGCTATTGAGCGTGCTGATCTCCTGGTTCCCGATGCTGTTGTTGATTGCCGTGTGGATCTTCTTCATGCGTCAGATGCAATCTGGTTCGGGCCGCGCAATGGGCTTTGGCAAGTCGAAGGCGAAGCTTCTCACCGAGCGCAGCGGACGCGTCATGTTCGATGACGTCGCCGGCGTCGATGAAGCGAAAAGCGACCTGCAGGAGATTGTCGAGTTCCTGCGCGATCCGCAGAAGTTCCAGCGTCTCGGCGGGCGTATTCCGCGCGGCTGTTTGCTCGTTGGTCCGCCAGGTACCGGTAAGACGTTGATCGCGCGCGCGGTTGCTGGCGAAGCCAATGTGCCATTCTTCACGATCTCGGGCTCCGACTTTGTCGAGATGTTCGTCGGCGTTGGCGCAAGCCGCGTGCGTGACATGTTCGAGCAAGCCAAGAAGAACGCACCGTGCATTATCTTCATCGATGAAATCGATGCCGTCGGCCGTCACCGTGGCGCGGGCCTTGGCGGTGGTAACGACGAGCGCGAGCAGACCCTGAACCAGTTGCTCGTCGAAATGGATGGCTTCGTAGCTAACGAAGGCATCATCATCATCGCGGCGACCAACCGGCCTGACGTGCTCGATCCGGCGTTGCTGCGCCCGGGCCGCTTCGATCGTCAGATCACCGTGCCGAATCCGGACGTTGGCGGTCGCGAGAAGATCCTCAAGGTCCATATGAAGAAGGTGCCGTTGGCGCCCGACGTCGACGCGCGCATTCTCGCCCGCGGCACGCCTGGCTTCTCCGGCGCCGACTTGGCGAACATCGTCAACGAGGCTGCCTTGCTCGCCGCGCGCCGCAACAGGCGTATCGTGACGATGGCCGAGTTCGAGGATGCCAAGGACAAGGTGATGATGGGCGCCGAGCGCAAATCCATGATCATGTCCGAAGAAGAGAAGACGCTGACGGCCTATCACGAGGCCGGACACGCCGTCGTCGGCTTAAGCGTGCCGAAGGGCATTCCAGTGCACAAGGCAACGATCATCCCGCGTGGCCGTGCATTGGGGATGGTCAAGTTCCTGCCCGAAGGCGACCGTTATTCGATGAAATACATTGAGTACACGTCGCAGCTAACCGTTGCCATGGGTGGCCGGATCGCCGAGGAATTGGTGTTCGGTAAGGAAAACATCACGTCGGGTGCTTCGAGTGACATCCAGCAGGCCACGCAGATTGCGCGTGCGATGGTGACGCGTTTGGGTTACTCCGATGATCTCGGCACGGTCATGTACGGCGACAACCAGGAGGAAGTCTTCCTTGGCATGTCGATGGGCCGCCAGCAGAGCATTTCCGAGGCGACGGCCCAGAAGATCGACAGCGAAGTTCGCCGGCTGGTGAGCGGTGCCTATGAAGAGGCCCGCCGGATTTTGACCGACAAGCGGGCGCAACTCGAAGCGGTCGCGCAAGCGCTGCTCGAGTTCGAAACGCTCTCGGGCGATGAGATCAAGGGTTTGATGGAAGGTCGGCCGATCGTGCGCATGGATCCAGATGACTCGCGCGGGCCGACCGGTACTGCGGTACCTACTGCCGGCAAGAGCCGTCCTTCGCGCGAAGAGCCGGACGCAGGGCTTGAGCCGCAGACGACGTAAACCGATCCAATCGAAACAAACCGGCCCGGTGAGCAGCGCTCGCCGGGTCTTTTTGTATCTTGCCAGCTCGGCGTGCAGGCGGCTTGCACCTCGCACATGAACGAAGCAAAGTGCAATCTTCAACTGCTCGCGACGGATTCGATGACCCTCGAATTACTGGCCACCTTCATCCTCGCGAGTTTCCTGCTGGCGGTAACGCCCGGCCCCACGATGTCACTTGTCATCGCCAACGTAACGCGCACCGGCCTGCGCGCCGGATTGCTGACGATCGCCGGTAGCCTCACCGGATTGAGCATCCTGCTGACAATCGTCATCTTCGGGCTGTCCTCGGTGATCGCGTTCATGGCGGCGTGGTTCGATGTGATCAAGCTCGCCGGTGCGCTGTATCTCATCGTGCTCGGCTTGCGCGCTTTGTGGGCATTGCGCCGACCCGCAAGTGCGGCGATGCCTGTGGTCGAGCAAGCGCACGGACGCTTCTACGTGCAGGGGGTGTTCGTCGCACTGTCGAACCCGAAAGTGCTGCTGTTTCTCGGCGCGTTCCTGCCGCAGTTCTTGGATGTCGACAGCCCCGCGCTACCGCAACTGTTGATCCTCAGCGCTGCATTCATGGCGACGCTCGGGCTCGTCGATTGCGCCTACGCCATCGTGTTCGCCCGCGCCAAGCGTGCGCTGGACGCGCGCTGGCAGCGCACGATGGAAGGCGTCAGCGGCGCGGTGCTCGTGGCCGCTGGCATCTGGTTGGCAACCGCGCGCCGCGCCGCCTGATCCGGTCAGCCTTGGTGGGGAACGGCCGTCCCGGCGAGATAGGCCATCGCCGCCTGCACGCCCGCGGGCTTGTGCGGGATCTTCGCCAAACCAAGGCCCATTTCGACACCGGCGAGCGTGCCGAGGATCGTCAGGTCGTTGGTGTCACCCAAGTGACCGATGCGGAACACGCGGCCGGCTACTTTCGACAATCCGGTGCCGAGCGACATGTCGAAATTGTCGAGCACGATCTTGCGGAACTGATCGGCGTTGTGCCCCTCCGGCAGAAGCACGGCGGTAAGCACCGGCGAGAAGTGATGCGGGTTCGTGCACAAATTTTCCAGACCCCAAGCCGCGACCGCGCGGCGCGTCGCCTCGGCATGGCGTTCGTGGCGGGCGAACACACGGACGAGGCCCTCCTCGTGCAGCATGTCGATGGCTTCGGCCAAACCGTAGAGCAGGTTCGTCGATGGCGTGTAGGGAAAGAAGCCGGCCTTGTTGTGCGGCAGCATTTCTTCCCACGACCAGAACAGCTTCGGCAGCGTCGATGACTTGGACGCCGCGATCGCCTTGTCCGAGATCGCGTTGAACGAGATGCCGGGTGGCAGCATCAGGCCCTTCTGCGAGCCCGACACGGTGACGTCGACGCCCCATTCGTCGTGGCGATAATCGGCTGATGCCAACCCCGAGATGCTATC
>JANOOW010000314.1:0-3954 GCA_031421555.1 Hyphomicrobiaceae bacterium
GTGCTGGCGGCAATGGCGGATTGGGGTGTGGCGGTGGTGGTGTCTGCTTCGGCAGGCGACCGAGGTGGTACCGCAAGCGCTTTACGGTCAATTTTCCCGTTCGGGGTTAGCTGAAATTTATCAAGAATGGTGATGGACTGCGGAATCATGATCGCTGGCAGCGTTTGTTCCAAACTCAGGCGGAGAGCATTCGAGTCCGGTTTTTGTCCAGCCGCCGCCGTAACGAAAGCAGCTGTAACTAACCCTCCAAAGCCATCATCTACCGCGACGACGACAGCTTGCGAGACAGAGGCGTCGGCTGCGAGCGCCGCCTCGATTTCGCCAAGTTCGATACGGTGCCCACGGATTTTGATTTGCTGATCGATGCGGCCGAGGAACTCGATGCGCCCATCAGGATGCCGCCGCACCAGATCGCCCGTACGGAAGTAACGTTCGCCATCGCTGGCCGGTACAGGTTCAACGAACCGCTCCGCAGTCTGGTCGAGCCGGTGCCAGTATCCACGGGCCACACCCGCACCGCCAATGAGCAATTCTCCAGATATCAGCGCTGGACAATCCGCTCCAGTTTTGTCGACAACGCGAAGGGTCGTATTCGCGATGGGTTTGCCGAGTGGCACGAAAGTGTCGGCCGCTGACAGTTCAGCGGTGGTCGACCAGATCGTCGTTTCAGTCGGCCCATACATGTTGAAGACTCTACCTCGCGCATTCGCGACGAGCGCTTGCATCATGTCGGAGGAAAGAGCTTCGCCGCCAACAAAAAGGGCGTCCAAAACGCTCAGCGCCTCGCGCCCTTCTTCATCGGCGAGAAGCATTGCAACCAGCGATGGTGAACATTGAAAGTGTGTCGTGCAATTAGTCTTGATGCCGGCGGCCAGCGAAGCTGGTGGCATAGTTTTCTGCGCTTGATCCATCAGTGCTTTGAGGTGCGGAAGGTTTTCCAGTACGGTGGTAGTGTCGACGCCAAAATCAATGAGACAAGCGAACTCGTCGACGCCGATTGCAATGAGGTCTTGCGCCGTTTGCATACAGGTTTGCACACTGCCGAACAGGCCATTGGCTTCATAGTAGCGGCTGAAAGCGTGTTCAAGGACCGTGTCGAGCTCCGCTTCAGACAATCCGCCCAAGTCGAACGCATCCGATCCGTTAGCGCCGGCGCTATTTTGAGCTACAAAAGTTGGGAACGTCCAGGCGGCCGCCCGCACGAGTTCAACGGAACTTGCTAAGTATCGCTTCATGGGCGCACGCACTAATTCGCGAACGGCTTGCTCGTCGGCCCCAACGAATGTGTGCAGCATTAAGGTGATGCGGCCGCGGCCGGAGTGCCCAGCTTTCGTGCGGCTGGCATGGTAGTGTTTGAT
This sequence comes from Hyphomicrobiaceae bacterium, assembly GCA_031421555.1. GTDB lineage: Bacteria > Pseudomonadota > Alphaproteobacteria > Rhizobiales > Hyphomicrobiaceae > JAKFWF01. Next base: position 1,359 of record JANOOW010000314.1, read on the forward strand.
ATTGGCCGCTAGTTCGGCCCGCGTCATCCCAATCAGATGGGTCAGCACATTGAACCCGCGCTCGCCGGCTAGGCGGAAGGTTTCGGGATTGCGCGCGGCAGTGAGCCACATGGGTAGGCGAGGTTGGATCGGACGCGGCATCGTGCGGATAGGCACCAATTCGCCGGACGGTTTGCGCCGCTCAATGACAGCGCCACGCCACAGCTTTTCGATTGTGTCGATGTGATTCAACATGGTCTTGTGACGATTGACAAAAACTTCGGGTTGCAGGACGAAATCCTCTGGCATCCATCCCGACGCGATTGCGACCCCCGTTCGGCCATTGGATAGATTATCCAGCACAGACCAATCCTCGGCAATTTGGATAGGATCGTGCAAAGGCAGAACACAACTGCCCGCACGAATACTTACGTTTTTCGTGATGGCCGCCACAGCCGCGCCCGTAATCGCGGGATTGGGATACAGCCCGCCGAAATTGTGGAAGTGCCGCTCAGGCTTCCAAACGGCTTCGAAGCCGTTTGCATCCGCGAAACGGGAGCCTTCGAGAAGCAAACGGTAAGTGCCGCCGTTTTCCGTATCCGCATTCTGGTCAGCGGCGGCGGAGAAATAAAATAACGAAAAGCTCGGCCCGGTCTTTGCTGGGGTCTCGTTCGGGTCGTACAAGGCCACCGTATAGCCACGCGTGATTGTCCAGAGCAGTTCGAGTACCGAGATATCGAAGCTGATCGAGGTGACCGCAAGCCAAACACCGTCGCGGTCGCTTGCGGGAATGCGCTGGTCCATGCCGGCAAAAAAGTTGGCAACGTTAGCATGCGAAACGGCAACCCCTTTCGGTACACCGGTCGAACCTGAGGTGTACATAAGGTACGCAAGGTCACTCGATGAATGACTAGACTCAAGTTCGCTCAGCCTGGACGACAAGGGCTTCGTCGCGATCAAGTCGACACGGAGCGTAATTGTGCGATCAGGAGTATCGGGACAGTCTTGGGCTCGATCGATGACAATCAGATGTGCCCGGCTATCGCGTTCGATCATTCGCCGGCGCAGAAGGGGAAAACGCGGATCAATCGGAACATATGCTGCTCCCAAGCGCATAATGGCGATCAAAGTCGCGACCATGTCGGTCGATCGCTCCAGCGATACACCGACGATCGCACCGCGGCCCACGTTCTTTGCGCCAAGCGCCTCCGCAATTGCCGCAACGCGCGTGTCGAGGTCTCGATAGCTCAGCTCGTTGTCGCGATCACGTACTGCGATGCGTTCCGGTGTGCGTCGGACCTGCGCAGCAAAGGCACGATCAACAGTGACAGTGGTGAAATCATATCGGGCTGCTTGGTCGATGGCGGCAAATATCAGTGCTTCCGCAGGCGGGACGAGAGATAGATCACCGATTGGAACGTCCGGCATTGTGCAGGCAATGGTCAACGCATGGTCAAAGTGTGCGGCCATCGCATCCGCGACTTCGGACGAATAATGCGTTGCACTCACCGAGAGGGTGATATGCCCGCTCGCAGCATCCATAAGCAGAACGTGCGACGCGCTAGTAGGCGGAATCTCACCCGGCGATGACCCGCAAACGATCAATGCGACATTAGGTAATGGTTGGCCGGATACGGGCGAATTTGTCCGCGCCAGCCGCCCAATCAAATCGTGGGCGAGTGGGCCGTGACGCTTGCTGCCGCTAATTTCAAGTTCAGCGCAGTCCGCAAGTGCACGTAAAGACTGGTCGAGAGTTACGGCGAGGATCGCAGGCCGGTACGGCGAGAAAATCGCCTCGACCCCGGCCACTGCGCTGACCGTACCAGGGTCAGCATAAGCGATGTGCGGGTGAGTGGCAGCGCCGAGCCGGGCAAGCCATGCCGCCTGTACAGCAAGTAGAGCTGCAGCCGCGGTAGTGCCGATGCTGCTCGCAAGTTGCATTGTCGACGCCGACAGGGTTCGAGTATGCCAGAGCGAGCTTGCCCGTGAGTGGAATGCCGCTTTCACTAGCGGATAGGACAGCTCCAAGGCCGATGCCTGCGCGATACAACTGAGCCAATATGGCTCGGAGCGCGCCGAAGCGGCTGCAACCTCATCGATCCGTTTGACCTGCTGCAGGGTCAAAGATTGCACTCGTCGTCCGGGTTCGAATGCTACCAGCGTATCGGGCTCAAGGGGTTCGCCTGCAAGTGTCTCGAGGCCATGCAGCCGAACGCCGCCATCTGGCAGAACAACGTCGATCGTTGCGGTGCTGCTGGCGATGATCGTACCAGGCTCGCTGCCGGGCGGTGCCTCAATTGGCTCGGCACCACGGACAGAGATTGCCGTATCGCCGAAAGTGAGTTTTGCGTTGGCGATGGGACTCCAAAAGGAGCCGCAATCGAGTGCGCGCACCAAGCGAACAACGTTTTTAACCGACGACGCTACGTCAATGACACCGGCTTGGGCGGGGCGATGGCTTTTTGCGAAATAGGTCCGTTCGCCGTTTTGCGGTGTAAGCATGGGCGTCCGACCTTGCGCCATGGAAAGAAGTGTTGCGAAAGAACTGGCACCGGCAGCATAGCACTTGGCATTCAGGGACAATACCGTCTCGTCGGGATCGATCGCAATTTGCACT
>JANOOW010000315.1:0-7956 GCA_031421555.1 Hyphomicrobiaceae bacterium
GCCGCCCACTCTTCCAACCCATGCCCGCGTGGTGATCGTCGGTGGCGGCATTGCCGGCTGTTCGATCGCCTATCATCTGGCGAAGCTCGGCTGGTCCGACGTGGTGTTGCTGGAACAGGGCCGGTTGTCGGGCGGCACGACCTGGCATGCCGCAGGCCTCGTCGGACAATTGCGCGGCCATTCGAGCATGACGAAGCTGATCCGCTATTCGACCGAGCTCTACGCCAGCCTGGAAGCCGAAACTGGCCAGGCGACCGGCTGGAAGCAATGCGGCTCACTCACCGTCGCGCGCACGCCGGACCGGCTAACGCTCCTCCGGCGGGTCGCGGCATCGGCCAAGGCGCAGGGCATCGTTTGCGATGAGCTATCGCCCGCAGAAGCTGGTGATAAGTGGCCGCTCATGCACACCGCCGATCTGGTTGGCGCCGTGTGGTTGCCTGGCGACGGCAAAGCCAATCCTGCCGATATCACCCAGGCGCTGGCCAAGGGCGCGCGACTGCGTGGCGCAAAAATATTCGAGAAGACCCGCGTCACCGAAATTACCGTCAAGCACGGGCGAGCAACCGGGGTTGCCGTGGGCGATCACCCGATCACGGCCGATGTCGTGGTCATCGCTGGCGGACAATGGTCGCGCCAGATCGCCGAGCGCATCGGCGTCGCGGTTCCTCTGCACGCGTGCGAGCACATGTACATCGTCACCGCCCGCATTCCTGGCGTGGGCCCGGATCTGCCGTGCTTGCGCGATCCGGATGGCTACATCTATTTCAAGGAGGAAGTGGGCGGCCTGCTGATGGGCGGCTTCGAGCCAAAGGCCAAGCCGTGGCTGACCGATGTGCCCGATGATTTCGAGTTCGGCATGCTGCCCGACGATTGGGATCAGTTCGAGATCCTGATGCAGAACGCGATCCAACGTGTCCCGGCGCTCGAGACCGCCCAGGTCAAGACGTTCATGAACGGCCCGGAGAGTTTCACCGCCGACAATAACTACATCATGGGCGAAGCGCCGGCGGTGAAGGGTCTTTTCGTTGCGGCCGGCTTCAACTCGATGGGCATCGCCAGTTCCGGCGGCGCTGGCAAGGCGCTGGCCGAATGGATCGTCTTGGGCGAACCGCAACTCGATTTGTGGCCGGTCGACATCCGCCGCTTTGCCACGTTCAACACCAACGGCCGCTGGATGAAGGATCGCGTCGCGGAAGTCCTTGGCCTGCATTACATGATGCCATGGCCGAACCGGGAGTTGGAGACTGCCCGTCCATTCCGGCGTTCGCCGCTATATGACCGTCTCGATGCCAAGGGTGCGGTCTGGGGCTCCAAAATGGGCTGGGAGCGGCCGAACGTGTTCGCACCCGCGGGTGCGGCACGTGAGATCGCGTACGCTTGGGACCGGCAAAACTGGTTCCCCTGGGCCAACGCCGAGCAGATGGCTGCGCGCGAAGCTGTGGCCATCTTCGACATGACGTCGTTCGCCAAGCTGCTCGTGCAAGGGCGCGACGCGGAAGCCGAGCTGCAGCGCCTCTGCGCCAACGACATCGCTGTGCAGCCCGGGATGTCGGTCTATACCGGCATGCTGAACGATCGCGGCGGCTTCGAAAGCGATGTGACGGTATCGCGACTTTCGGTGATGGAATTCCTCGTGCTCACCGGCACCGCGCAGGCCGTGCGCGATCTCGATTGGCTGCGCCGCAACATCCGTGAAGATGCGCATGTTACCGTCACGGATGTCACATCGGCTTATTCGGTGCTGCCGGTGATGGGTCCAAAATCGCGCGAGCTTTTACAGCGCACCGGCCGCACCAAGCTCGACAATGCCTCGTTTCCGTTCGGCGCCGTTCGCCCGATCGAGATCGGCTACGCGACTGGGCTCGCCTGCCGCCGCACGTACATGGGCGAACTCGGCTGGGAGTTGTACATTCCGGCCGAGTTCGCAGCTGGCGTATACGACACGCTGCACGATGCCGGCCGCGATCTCGGCCTGCGCGATGCCGGCTACTACGCCATCGACGGTTTGCGGCTGGAGAAAGGCTACCGCGCCTGGGGCCGCGAACTTACGCCCGACGTGACGCCGTATGAAGCGGGCCTCGGCTGGGCCGTGAAGCTCGACAAGGGGTGCGACTTCATCGGACGGGAGGCGCTGCTGGCGGCAAAGTCTGAACCGCCTGCGACCCGTTGCGTATCGCTCGTCGCGATTGATCCGAAGGCGCCGCTCGCTCACGGCGGCGAACTCGTGCTGCGTGATGGCCGTCCTGTCGGGGACGTGACATCGGCGGCCTTTGGCGCGGCGCTCGGGCGTGTCGTCATGCTCGCGAGCTTGCAAACCGGCGGCGTTGAATTCGATGAGGCAACGCTTTCGGCGCAGGCTTTCGAAGTCGACATTGGCGGCCAGCGGATCGAGGCGCGCGCGACGCTGAAGGCACCGTATGACCGAGCCAACCTGAAGATCCGCAGCTAGCTCGAGCATACGACTTTAGTTTTTCAGGAATGCGCAGCATACGCCACAGGTCCGCCATTTTCAGCCGCCACAAAATTTCTACTGCAAAGAAACAATGGAGGAAATCGCATGCTTCGTAAATTCCTGATCGGCACCGCTGCGCTCAGCGCATTGACACTTTCAACGTCGGTATTCGCGCAGGCCCAGTTTGGCACCGCGGCCGAAGCCAAGGCCATGCTCGATAAGGCTGTCGTCAGCATCAAGGCCGATAAGGCCAAGGCTCTGGCCGACATGCAGAAGGGCGAGGGCGGCTTCAAGGATCGCGATCTCTACGCGTTCTGCGCGAACGCCAGCGACGGTGCATTCACGGCGCACCCGGCTTTGATGGGCAAGAATATCCGTGAAATCAAGGACAAGAACGGCAAGGCCCTCGGCGAGGAAATGATGAAGGTCGCCGCCGAAGGTAAGGTCGAAGAGGTCAGCTACATGTGGCCGCGTCCGGGCGCCGACACGACGCCGGTCGCCAAGGTCAGCTACGTCACCAAGGCTGGCGACCAGGTTTGCGGCGTCGGCTACTACAAGTAAATTTCGGCACATGCGATTAGGCCGGTTGCCCCAGGTAACCGGCCTTTTGCGTTAGAGCTAGGGCGAGCCGCGGAACGTGCCGTCTTTGAAGAACACGCGGTAGCCAGTTGCGCCCGACGAGCTGCCATCGAACGATCGCCACTTTCCGTTGTGACGTTATCGTCGGGCAAATGCGGCACGAGCCGAGCTTCCATCGGCTGCAAGTCGAGGAGCACGTCCGCTGCACGAACCGGCGCACGCGCCTTCATGCAACCTCCTGCCCCGAGGCGCGGATCAAGGCCTTGATGGCCGGAGCGAGCGGGCGTTCGGCATCGCAGTAATCGGTCCAGGGCTTCGACTTGGCGAGCAGCGCCGGCACCGACCGGATGGTGAAGCGCATCGGATCCAGACCTACGCGCACTTGGCTCCAGTGCAACGGCATCGACACCGGCGCGCCTGGCCTGATGCGGGGCGAGAGTGGTGCAACCGCCGTCGACATCCGGTCGTTGCGCAAGTAGTCGAGGAAGATGCGTCCCTCACGCAGGCGTTTCGACATATTGACGAGGTAGAGCTTAGGATTGTCGTTGGCCATTCCGGCACAAACCGCCTGCGCGAATGCCTTTGCTTGCGGCCAATCGACAGGCGTTTTCGGTGTCACTTGCAACGGCGTGACCACGTGCAAACCCTTACCTCCGGTGGTCTTGCAGAATGTGATTAGACCCAGCGCCTGCAACCGTTCGCTCATCTCCCGGGCGGCTGCGATCGTGGTGGCGAACGGCACGTCTGGTCCAGGGTCCAGATCGAAGATCAAGCGGCCGGGGATTTCCGGGTGTCCAGGTTCGCAATTCCAAGGGTGGAACTCCACGCCCGCGATCTGCGCCATCGCGATGAGCGCTTCGTGCCGGTCGATCTGAACATAGGGTTTGCGATCGCCGGAGACGGTCATCAGCGTGACGAGGTTCGATATGCCTTTCATCGCATGACGCTGGAAGAACATCCCACCGTTGAGCCCATCTGGCGCGCGGATGATCGAACACGGACGCCCTTTGATGTGCTCCAGCATCCAGGGTCCGATGCGCTCGAAGTAGCGCGCGAGGTCGAGCTTGGTTACCGCGGCGTTGTCGCCGCTGGCGGGCCAAAGCTCCTTTCCGGGTTTTGAAATCGTAACACCTAGAACGGTATCGCCCGTGTCGCCTTGTCCCTTCACCGGCGCCTTCGCATTCACCTTCGCTTCGGGGCGAGGTGTCTCGATGTCGATCTTGCCGGGTGCCATGGGATTCTCCGCGCGTACCTCCACAGCCGGCTTGTCGTCACGCAGCCCCTTGAAGGCCGCCTGACGGACCATGCCGCCGCCGGTCCATCCGGCGAACTCGATCTCGGCGACGAGTTCCGGCCTTGTCCAGTTCACACCGCTTTCCCTGCGCGGCGCGCCATCTCCACCGAATGGGCTCTTCTGCGCCTTGAATGCATTGAGCTTCTCCAAGAGCTCCGGCGTATTCCGTGCATTGAAGCCGGTGCCGACGCGACCGACGTGCACGAGATGATCGCCACGAAAAACACCGGCCAGCAGCGACCGCAACTTAGTGGCACTGCCACTCCAGCCACCGATCACCACCTCATGGCCAGCCCGGCACTTGGCCTTGGTCCAGCTGTCGCTGCGTGCCGACTGATAGGTTGCGCCCAATCGCTTCGAGACGATGCCCTCGAGATTCATCCGGCAGGCCGACTTCAAGACGGCGTCGCCTGCATCGGCCAAGTGATCGACATAGCGGATTACTTTGGCCGATGCCGGGTGGCGCTCGATCAAGGCCTTGAGGCGCGTCTTGCGATCGGCCAGGGGCAACCCGCGCAGATCCTCGCCTCCCTCGAACAGCAGATCGAACGCGAAATAGATGATGCTTTCAGATTTTCCCTCGGACAGCGCCGCCTGCAGAGCGGCAAAATCGGGCGCGCCGTCCTGATCGAGCGCGACCGCTTCGCCGTCGATGATCGCGTCGGGGAGCTTGGTTGCAGCGGCCGCCGTGGCGGCAAACTTCTCCGTCCAATCCAGGCCTTTGCGCGTACGCAGCGTTGCCGCACCGTTCTCGATACGCAGTTGCATCCGGTAGCCGTCGAACTTGATTTCGTGCACCCAGTCAGCGCCCGCTGGCGGCCGCGAAACCAGCTTGCATAACTGCGGCGCTATGAACTCCGGTATCGACGCGGTCTTGCTTTTTGCTTTCGCAGGCGTCTTCCGCGCCGGCGGAATAGGGTTGCCCTCTGGACCCTTGCCCTCGCTGCGATCGGAGTGCCAGACGGCGCGCGGATCGGCACCCTTACCCTTCCCGAGCATGAAGGGCTTCGGCCCGCGTCCCCTGCCAGCCGCGATCTGCTCCAAGCTGCGCCCGGACGCGACCGAGGTGTCCTGGGCGAGGACTGCATCGTGGTCGCCAGGTTTCTCGTAGCCGTCGCGATGCTTGATCAGCAGCCAGTTCGTCCGTTTGCCACCGTCGCGATCGTGACGCATGCGGACGAGAACCCAGCTCCCCTTGAGCTTTTCGCCGGCGAGTGTGAATTTGAGCTCACCCTTGCGCAACGCCTCAGCCGGTGTCTTGCCGTCGTCCACCGCCCAAAAACCGCGGTCCCACAGCATCACCGTGCCGCCACCGTATTCACCTTTGGGGATGGTGCCTTCGAAGTCGCCATAGTCGAGGGGATGATCTTCAACTTCCACCGCGAGACGCTTATCGGCCGGGTCTATCGAGGGGCCTTTCGTCACCGCCCATGACTTGAATACGCCGTCGACTTCTAAACGCAAATCGTAGTGCAGGCGCGTCGCCGCGTGTTTCTGGATCACGAACCGCGGATAATCGGCAGGCGCGATTTTCTGCGTGCCGCTCGGCTCGTTCGTCTTCTTGAAATCGCGCTTTGCGCGATAGAGGCCGAGTTGCTCAGGTGCCATCTGTGCCCGGAGTGATGTGTCGTCATATCTATAACGGTTGCGTGGGCTTTTGCGTTCCCCGGCGGCTAGGCCGCTGGCCCAATGTCTGCGGTGGAAATTGACGACGGCCGGCCGAAAATTCCTGACAATTATCGTGGCCGGCGGTATTAACCTACTTTGAGCCTAGCCGGTCTGCGAACGGTCAAGTTTCGCCCAATTGTGGTACTATAATTGAGGCTCGCGACGGTGCTCTGTGACAACACGAAAGCGTCCGTTCCATAGCAGATAAGAGGGGTATCCAGTGGCGGCAATTTCATCGGCTGACGGCGTCGAGCGGTCCACGCGGATGCCTTTCGTTCCCATCGCTGGCGCTTTGGCCGCGGCGGCTGGCGCACTGTCGCTGACCAGCTGGGTCACGGGATGGCTCGAGCTCGCGAGCTGGGGACCAGCCTTTGCGCCGCAACGGCCGATCGCAGCCGCCTGCCTCATCGCCCTCGGCTTCGTGCTGATCCGGCTCGATGCTGGATCACGGCTGGCGAGATCGACCGGCGCGGTGGTCGCAGCCATCGGTGCCGTGTACCTGGGCGCCGATCTCTTGCGCGGCGACGTTGGCCATTCGGTCCAGGACGACCGTGGTTTGTCCGCAGCACTATTCTTCGCCGGGACCGCCGTCGCCGTGGAGCAGCGCAACCGGCTGCTGTTTTACCTTTGCGCGGGGTTGACCGGTGGTATCGCGGTGTTCGCTGTATTTGGATACCTGACGGGCGTCGATACCCTTTACTCGGATCGGCCATTCCGGTTTCTGTCCTTGCTGGGCACGATCGGTCTGCTTGCCATTTCGAGCGGACTACTCGCGCGCTCGAAGCTGACACTCCCAGTGCAGCCCCGGCCGCTGCGTCATTACCTGATCGCGCTCGGCGCGGTCACCATCGTGCCCCTGCTGTTGTTTGGTGGCTATGCCGCCTGGCGGGTGGCCGGCCACGAACAAGAGGCCAGCCGCGAACAGTTGCGGCAGGTCGTGCGCAGCCTGTCGGCAGCTGTCGATCGCGAGGTGAGGGGCGACATCGAAACCCTCCAGGCGCTGGCTGGCTCGCCCTCGCTTGCCGCGGGTGATTTTGCGGCCTTTCATAAGCAGGCGACCGGCACATTAAGTGATACGGGGACAGGCACTATCCTTCTGAGCGCCGCCGATATGAGCCAGCTGGTAAACACGGCACGTCCGTATGGTTCGCCGCTGCCGGCGGCCGCCGCGCCAGATATTGCCCGGCGTGCGCTTGCGTCCGGAAAGCCAGAAATCAGCGACCTATTCCTTGGCATCGTGTCGCAGCGACTAACCTACGACATCGTTATCCCAGTGTTTTTTGACGGCGTGGCGCGTTACGTGCTGGCACAGTCATCTCAGGCAGAAACCGTTAGCAGTATCGTGCGCAGCTTTGGCCTGCCCGAGGGTTGGCGATCCGGGGTCGCCGATCGCCAGCACAATGTTATCGCCCGTTCGGCTTTGCAAGAGCAGTTCGCCGGTAAGCAGATCAATCGTCAGTCCATCGCCATGGGCGACCGGGGAGCAGGTACTGCAGACACCGTCGATCTCGAAGGCCATCCTTCCGTGCAGGCCTTCCAGTGGTCGGACGTGACCGGCTGGCGTAGCGCAGTGTGGGCGCCGAAAGCCGTGCTCGACGCACCTATGCAGGCACTGTGGCGCAGCCTCGCCTTGCTTGGCGTCCTGGCTGTTGCGATCGTCGCCGCGGCCTCGCTTGTGATCGGCCGGCTGCTGACGCGCGCACTTGCCGGGCCCCGGCACATGATTACCTTGCTGGCGAACAAGCATGCCGTGCCCCCTACGACACTGCTTAGCGAAGCCAACGAGCTGTCCGCGGCTTTGGCGGAGGCGGCAACCCAGAGGGCCAAGGCGGAGGCCGCGCGCGACGAGGCGCGGCGGTTCTCGGATGGGTTGGTGGCGTCCGCGGCCACCCTGCTTTACATCTACGACTTGAACGAACGATGCTTCGTGTACGTCAATGCTCAGACCCGTTCTCTGCTGGGC
>JANOOW010000316.1:0-1554 GCA_031421555.1 Hyphomicrobiaceae bacterium
TCCGAAGTCAGGCGACCCGTCGTGTAGAAGATCTTGTCCTCGGGCTTGATGCCGTTGAGGAACATGTAACCGGCGATCTTATCGACGGCGTTGTGGCGACCGACATCCTCCATGTAAACAAGCACTTGGTCTTCTTGCGCCAGCACGCAACCATGAATCGCCCCGGCCTTCAGGTACAGGCTCGGCGCGGTATTGATCTTGTGGGTCAGTGCGTACAGCCACGAGGTCTTAAGGCGCGCATCGCGGTTCAGTTCGATTTTGTCGAACTCCTCCATCAGATCGCCGAACACCGTGCCTTGGGCGCAGCCGGAGGTCTGGATCTTCTTCTTGAGCTTGTCCTCGTAGTCCGTCTGGCGCCTGGTCCGCACGACGATGGTGTCGATATCCTCAGCGTGCTCGATGGCGGTAATCTCGTCATCCGCACGCAGCATGTTCTGGTTCAGCAGATAGCCGACCGCCAGCAGGTCCGGGTGATCGCCGATGGTCATCATCGTCACGATTTCGCGGGCATTGAGGAACAGCGTCAGCGGTCGCTCGGTCACGACGCTGGTCGCGATGGCGCGGCCGTCCTGATCGATGCCCGAAACAACGGTTGAGAGACGTGGATCGTCCGGGTTCGGTGCGACGAGGTATTCTTGCATGGCTGCTCCTTCACGATGCTCCTTCATGCTGGTCGTCGCGTACAAACCGCCTCGCAACGCTATCCAGCCCCTCAGTTCGCAAACCGGAAGTGCATGACGTCGCCGTCCTTCACGACGTATTCTTTACCTTCCAACCGCATTTTACCGGCGTCTTTGCAGCCGACCTCGCCGTTGAACTTGATGTAGTCATCATAGGCGATGGTTTCAGCGCGGATAAACCCTTTTTCGAAGTCGGTGTGGATGACGCCGGCGGCTTTCGGGCCTTTGGTGCCGTCGGTAATGGTCCAGGCCCGGGCCTCTTTTGGGCCAACGGTGAAGTAAGTGACGAGGCCGAGCAGCGAATAGCCTTCGCGGATCAAGCGGTTCAGCCCTGCCTCCTCGATGCCCAAGTCTGTCAGGAATTCGGCGCGGTCGTCGAGGGATAACCCGGCGAATTCACTCTCGATCTTGGCCGAGATGACGACCGCGCGGGCCCCCTCGCGTTTGGCGGCTTCTTGAACGACGGCTGAGTATTTGTTGCCAGTGGCGGCCGAGCCTTCATCAACATTGCAAACGTACAGCACCGGCTTGGCGGTCAGCAATTGTAGGGCTTTATAGCCTGCTTCTTCCTCGGGCTTTAACTTGGCGAGGCGAGCTGGTTTACCTTCGCGCAGCAACGGTAACGCTTTATCAAGCAGGCTGATCAGTTCGATGGCGTCCTTGTCGCCACCCTTGGCCTTCTTTTCGGCGGCCGTGCGGCGCTTTTCGCAGCCTTCGAGGTCGGCCAGCATCAGCTCGGTTTCGACGGTCTCGGCATCGGCGAGCGGATCGATTTTGCCCTCGACGTGGGTGACGTCGTCATCGACAAAGCAGCGCAAGACGTAGGCGACCGCATCGACCTCGCGAATGTGGGCGAGGAACTTGTTGCCGAGGC
>JANOOW010000317.1:0-3874 GCA_031421555.1 Hyphomicrobiaceae bacterium
ATCTTGCGGCCCATCGACCAGTTCGGATGCTTGAGCGCCTGCTCCGGCGTCACACCTTCGATCTGCGCGAGCGTCCACGTGCGGAACGGACCGCCCGAGGCGGTCAATACGATTCGCTCGACGGTTTCTGGCCGGGCGGAACCCAGCGCCTGCAAGACCGCCGAATGCTCGCTGTCGACCGGCAGGAGTTCGGCGCCGCTGCGTTTGACCGCCGCCATAAAAAGTGCACCCGCAATGACGAGGCATTCCTTGTTGGCCAGCGCAACGCGCCGTCCCTGCGCAACGGCCGCCAAGGCCGGCGCGAGCCCCGCCGCGCCCATCATCGCGGCAACAACGCAATCGGCCGGCTCCGATCCGGCTGCAACAAGGGCATCGGACCCGGCAGCTGCTTTGACACCGCTGCCCGATAGACGCTCCTTGAGTTGCCTGTAGCACGCTGGATCGCCGATAACCGCGAGCTTGGCGCGCGTCGCTATCGCGGCGCCGGCGAGTTTATCGACGTTCGTTTGCGCGGTTAGCGCCACCACCTCGAAGGCGGATGGATTACGCGACAGGACATCCAGCGTCGAGGTTCCCACCGACCCTGTTGCACCGAGCACCGATACCCGCATCGCAGCCATCAGTACCCCAGAAGTAGCGCACGCGCGGGATTATGAATATTGAACGCGAGCCCGATCAATACGGCTACAATCGCTGCGGCGACGACGCCATCCATGCGGTCCATCAAGCCGCCGTGACCGGGCAGCAAGCTGCTCGCGTCCTTGACGCCGAACCCACGTTTCAGCGCGGACTCGGCCAAATCTCCGCCTTGCGAGACGACGCCGAGGACGAGCGCCAACACCGCCAAGCGCGCCGGTGACGCGCCAGCCAACCGTCCCGCAAACAAAAGCCCAACGGCGGCCGCAGCGCTGACGCCACCGATAAAGCCTGCCCATGTCTTGTTCGGCGAAACACTTGGCCATAGTTTTGGCCCACCGATCGCGCGGCCGGTGAAGTAGGCGAGCGTATCCGTCGCGATGACGCAAAGCAGCACGAATAGCACGGCAAGGAAACCATAAGGTTCGTTGCCGGTGCGCAACTCGATCAAGGCGATCGCTGGCATGCCGGTATAAAGCACGCCGACGGCCGAGAGGCGCGCGGTTTCGCCGAAGCGCAAGGCACCAACAACCAGAGTTCCGGCGATCAGGGCGATAAGGCCGAGCGCGGCATAGCCACATCCAGCGAGAATTACGGCCGCTGCAACAACCACGACGTGCACCACGAGGATGGCATCGATGCTGGCATCGCCGCGCACCACCGTTCCCCACTCCCAACTCATGACCACAGCCGCGATCAGGACCAGCGCGGTGAATGGCATCGGCCCGGCATACAGCAGACCGAATGCAACTGCGGCCATCACGACGCCCGACGCGATGCGCGGGCCCAAATCTCTCATCGATCCGGATTTCACGGGTTTCGGCACCGTTTGCGGGCCGGGCTTGCGGCCGGCGTGATCTGGATCTTCAGGTTGCATTTAGATCCAACCTCATGCGCTGGACCGTTTCGTCAGCCCGCCAAAACGGCGGTCACGACTGTGGTAGATGGCGATCGCCTGCTCGAGAAGTTCGCGCCCAAAGTCTGGCCAAAACGCCTCGACGAAGACGAACTCGGTGTATGCCGCCTGCCACAAGAGAAAGTTGGAAAGCCGCAGCTCGCCGCTGGTGCGGATCAACAATTCGGGGTCCGGGATGCCGCGCGTTTCGAGACAGTCGGCGAGCCGGGCCTCGGTGATATCGGCCAGCGTGAGCTCGCCCGCTGCCACATGCTGAGCCAGCTTGCGGGCTGCCATGGTGATTTCAGCGCGCGCGCCATAGTTGAAGGCGACGACTAAGGTAAGCGCGGTATTGGCTGCCGTCAGCCGCTCCGCTTCCTCGATCATGGCTAGCATTTCCGGCTCGAGATTGGTGCGCTCGCCGATTACCCGAATGGCAACGCCGTTACGATGCAATTCGGCCAGGTCGCGCCTGATGAAACGCTTGATCAGCCCCATCAGATCGTCGATCTCTTCCGGCGGTCTCGACCAGTTTTCCGACGAGAATGAGTAGATCGTCAGGAAGTCGATACCGAGTTCGATTGCGGCGCGAACCGTGCGGCGCACCGCATCGACGCCTTTGGCATGGCCAATCGTGCGGGGCAGGCCGCGCGCCTTCGCCCAGCGGCCGTTGCCGTCCATAATGATCGCGACATGACGGGGCGAAGCGTGCGCCGCACGCAGCACCTGCTCCGGCCGTTGCCAAGCCCCATCCATGACGTGGGCGGTCTGTGTCTCGATATCGGCCAAGGAGGCGGCACTCTCAGGGTTCGGCAGGCGCTGCGAAACGTTCGCTCAGACGCGCTCAGACCTTGTTGATCTCGGCTTCCTTGGCGGCAAGTGTCGTATCGATCTCCTTGATCATGCGATCGGTCAACTCTTGGATCTTCTCGGAGTTCTTGCGTGCATCGTCCTCGCTGATGACCGAGTCTTTCTGCAACTTTTTGACCAGCTCCATGCCATCGCGCCGGACGTTACGCACTGCGACCTTGCCATGCTCTTCGGCATACTTGCGCGCGAGCTTGACGAGTTCAGCGCGCCGGTCCGTGGTGAGCGAGGGGATCGGCAAGCGGATGAGGGTGCCATCCATCTGCGGATTGAGGCCAAGGTTGGCCTCGCGAATCGCCTTTTCGACAGCTGGCAACGACGCCTTGTCCCAGACCTGCACCGTGATCATGCGCGCTTCGGGCGTCGACACCGTGCCAAGCTGATTGAGCGGCATGCGCTGGCCGTAGACGTTGACCATCACGGGGTCGAGCAAGTTCACGCTGGCACGGCCCGTACGCAAGCCCTGCAGCTCGCGCCTCAAGGCATCGAGCCCCGTGCGCATGCGCTTCTCGAGTTCATTGATGTCGAATTTCGCTGGCATCGCCATGGCAATTTTCCTTCTACCGTATTCCGGATCCGCAGGCCACATGGCCGCCCCTCGCGGGTAACAGAGCCGGTAACGGCAAAATCAGATCCTATCAGACACAACCGTCGCCCGCGCCTCGCCTCGCAGAACCTTGAGCAGGTTGCCCTGCTCCTCGATCGAGAACACAATTACCGGAAGATGATTGTCGCGGGCAAGCGCGATCGCGGCCCCATCCATTACCTTCAGGTCCCTTGATAGCACATCGGCGTAGGTCAACGCGTCATAACGTACGGCATTCGGGTCTTTTTTGGGATCGGCGGAATAAACGCCGTCAACTTGAGTTGCCTTGGCAACCGCGTCGCACCCCATCTCGATAGCCCGCAGCGCTGCGGTGGTGTCGGTGGTGAAGAACGGATTACCGGTGCCGGCGGCGAAAATCACGACACGTCCCTGTTCCAGATGATGCAGAGCCTTGGCCCGCACGTAGCTTTCGCACACCGTCGGCATCGGTATTGCCGACAGAACGCGGGCCTTGGTGCCGAGTTGTTCTAGCGCGTTTTGGAACGCCAGCGCATTCATGACGGTGGCGAGCATGCCCATGTAATCGGCGGTCGCCCGATCCATGCCGGCCGCCGCACCCGCCATGCCGCGAAAGATGTTGCCGCCGCCGACGACGACGCTGATGACGCAGCCGGCCTTGTTGGCATCCGACACGTCCTTGGCGAGGCGCTGCGCCACGCTCATGTCGAAGCCGTAAGCGCCCTTGCCCATAAGCGCTTCGCCGGACAACTTAAGCAGCAGGCGCTTGTACTTGATCGGTGCGGCGCTGCTCATGTGTTCACCCACGTCCGGCTCGTTTGTTCGCTTCGCGTTCGCGGTGCATAGCAAACGATAGGTCGCTCCGCTAGGGAGTTAGGTAGTGGGGGAGTGGGGAGTGGGCAGTAGGGTGT
>JANOOW010000318.1:0-10735 GCA_031421555.1 Hyphomicrobiaceae bacterium
GCCCGATGGACGGCGCAGCGTTCCTGGCCTGGGTCGAGCAGATGCTTGTTCCCACGCTCAACATTGGCGACATCATCGTCATGGACAACCTGCCCGCACACAAGCCGGACGCGGTGCGCGTGGCGATCGAGGCGGCGGGCGCCGAACTCCGCTATCTGCCGCCCTACTCGCCCGACCTCAACCCGATTGAGATGGCATTCTCCAAGGTCAAGGCTTGGCTCAAAAAAGCCGCAGCGCGAAACCTCGAAGACCTGTGGGCTGCGATCGCAGCGGCCCTGCCGCGCATCTGCCCGCAAGACTGTCAAAGCTACTTCCGCGCCGCTGGATACGTTGCCGTATGATCGGAATCTGCGCTAGGTGTGAAGTTCGCTGACGGGCTGGAAGTCGTCGCAAAGAAAGCCGCTACTCAGCCTGTAACCGCCGCCGCCTAAGCGGACCGGCCGTCACCAAGATTTGGTCAAGCTAATATCCGACTATTCATATCATAAACCGCTGCCTATCTTGGTTTCGTCATCACCCTCGCCGTCGACGAAACCACAGGTCTCCTTGATATTTCAGGCACAGCCCTTTCGTGATCTCAACCGCGACCTTCCAGCCCCGATAGACTCTCGAAGCAGTCGACGAGATTGATATCGACGCACAGCCGATATGAACCTCCCGGCCAAGCGCGGGAAGCAATGACATCGAGGATGATGGGTGATTTGACCCGCGCGGCGAACCAACCCGCACTTCTCAAGCCGCCGATCGATGCGGGCGGACGGCGCGCTTTACTTTTTCGCCAACGGCGGTGGCGGCAATCTTCAAGTCGTAGCGCGTCTGCAGGTTCAGCCAGAACTCGGCCGACGTTTCGAAGTACGCTGCCAGACGCAGCGCCGTATCGGCCGAGATCCCGCGCTTGGCGTGAATAATGTCGTTGATGCGCGCCACGGGCACGTCGAGATCGCGCGCCAGCTTGTTCTGGCTGACGCCGAGGGGACGCATGAATTCCTCCAGCAGGATTTCGCCGGGCGGAATTGGGGACAAGACCTTGCTCATGACCACACTCGTCTCTCAATGATAGTCGACAATCTCGACATCCTCCGCACCGTCGTTCCAGCGAAAGCAGATCCGCCATTGATCATTGATGCGGATGCTGTGCTGCCCCTTACGGCCACCCTTCAATGCTTCCAGCCGGTTTCCTGGCGGCACGCGAAGGTCTTCCAGGCGCGCAGCTGCCGCCAGCATTTCAAGCTTTCGCCGGGCCACGCGTTCGATCGCCCCGAAGCGCCTGACCGCACGGTCGTCGGCACAGCTTGTAGGCGGTCTTGCGGGGAATGCCGAACTCCAGCAGACGGCAGTAGAAACGCCGGCTTCCGCTTCAGCTCAAGATAGGCAATCCACTTTCTGGGTCGAAGAAGTGCAATCGATCCTGCTGGGCTGCAAGGCGAACCTGATCGCCCGCAGCAACAGCCGACTCGGCCGGGACGCGGGCGACGGTGACGCGGTTGTCGCCGACCTTGGTCTCCAGCACTATTTCGGAACCGAGTTGCTCGACTACTTCGACGCGCGCATCGAAGCCTGACCCCGGTGTACCGTCCTTGAGTAACAGATGTTCGGGCCGCACGCCCAGGGTCACCCGCCGGTTACCCTGGGCAGCGAGCGCTCGGGCATCACTGGCGGTAACCGTAAGATTTACACCCGGCGCTTCGACCGTGATGGTGCCGCCCTCGCTGCGTAAAGTGACGTCAATGAAATTCATCGCCGGTGCGCCGATGAAGCCGGCGACGAACTTGTTAGCGGGCTTGCTGTAGACTGTCAGCGGAGAGCCAACCTGCTGCACCCGGCCGTCGCGCATGATCACCACCCGGTCGCCGAGCGTCATGGCCTCGACCTGATCGTGCGTCACGAATACGGACGTCGTCGGTACCTGGGTCTGTAGGCGCTTGATCTCGATCCGCATCTGCGCGCGCAACTTGGCGTCGAGATTGGACAACGGCTCGTCGAACAGGAACACCTGCGGATTGCGCACGATGCAGCGGCCGAGCGCGACGCGTTGCTGCTGCCCGCCCGACAGCTGCTTCGGCTTACGTTCGAGCATGCTGTGCAGGCCGAGCATCTCGGCGGCCCGGTCGATGGCGACCTTGATCTCGGGCTCCGGCGTTTTCTTGTTGCGCAAGCCGAACGCCAGATTGTCGTAAATGCTCATGTGCTGGTAGAGCGCGTAGTTCTGGAACACCATTGCGATATCACGGTCGCGCGGCGGCAGGTGATTGACCACGCGATCACCAATCCGGATCTCGCCACTGCTTATGTCCTCAAGCCCGGCAATCATCCGTAACGTCGTGGACTTGCCGCAACCGGACGGTCCGACGAGGGCAACGAACTCCTTGTCAGCGATGCTGAGGTCAACGTCCTTCACCGCGTGAAACAGCGCGCCGTAATGCTTGTTCAGTTTGCTAAGGGTGATTGCTGCCATGTATCTGCCGGCTCAATTCCAGGAATGCATTCCCGCCGCGCGACGGCGCGACGGGATGGTGGGTTGGTGTTGCTTATCTACTGCGCAGCCTTGCTTACGAGCGGGGCTCCCTCGGCAAGCACTTTCGCGATGTCCTCGCGTTTGCCGGTGACGGCCTTGGTTACGGTGTCGTTGAATGCCTTGTGCACCGCCGGCCATTGCGGGAAGTAGTAGGCGCCCCGCACTTTCTCTTTGCTGTCCAGCACCGACTCCTTCAACAGCGCCATGAACGGATCGGCAGCGGCAATCTTGGGCCAAAACGTCATGTTGGGCGGCGGCGCGCCGGTCGCCTTCCACAGCTTGATCTGACCTTCTTCATCCGTCATCATCGCTTCCAGCATCTGCTTGGCTAGCGCCTTACGCTCTGCGGGGATCGACTTCGGGATCGCCCAGCCCCAGACGTCGTCCCAGGCGAACGGCTTGGGATTGTCGGGCCCGACGGGGAAGCGCGCGGCGGCCACCTTGCCGGCAATCTTCGACTTGGCTGGATCGTTGAACGAGCTCCACCACAGCGAGTCGGCAACCTTGAACGCGGCTTCGCCGGCAATAAACACGGCGTTGGATTCGTTGCGGTCATTGGCCGGCATGCCGCGCGGCGATACCTTGTGAGTGTTGATCATATCCCACCAGTACTCGACCGCTTCCTTCATGCACGGCTCGGTCAAACTTGACTTCCAACCGGCTGCCGCGAGCTTCTTGTTGTCGCGCTCATAAGGTGGCATCAGCACGTCGCAGCTGTTGCCCCACATCGACCAGAAATACGTAAACCAGCTGTTGTTCATAGACATGCCGCCGACGTAGCCGAACTTAATTTTGCTGGCCGCCTGCAATTTGAGGCTCATGGCGACTAGCTCGGCGCGCGTCTTCGGCACTTCCTCCGGCTTCACCAGGTCGGAGCGATAGAAGAAAACGCTGAACGTCTGGCCCATCGGCACGACGGTATTCTGCCCCTGCGCATTGGCGAACACAACCGGCGCGATGCCCCAGGGTTCCGCGAACTTGAGGGCTGCAATGTCATCCATCGGCTCCAGCAGATGAGCCCAGGTTTGCCCCCAGTCGTCGTTGTGCCAGATGACATCGTACTGGTCCGAGTTCGAGGTCAGCGACGCCGTCATTTTTTCGACGTAGACGCCGTAGGAGTTCGGCACCTTGATGATCTTGACGCCATTTTTGGCGCCCCAGGCCTCGAACATCGCAATAGACGCTTCTTGGATCGGGTTTGGCTGGTAGCCGATCCGCAGTTCCTTCACCTGGGCCGTCGCGGTGCCGGCCGCGACGATCAGGGCTGTGGCAATTCCCGCGCCCCACTTGGCAAGTCTGTACATCGCGTTTCCTCCTGGTTGCTTTCGTTTTTATCGTTAGATCCGCAAACCGCGGATCACGTATTTCTGGCCGAAGAGGGCCAGCAGAAATGCCGGGACCAGCGCCATGACCGCTGTTGCCGCCATCAGGTTCCAGCGCATGCCCATTTCAGAGACGAATTGCGCCATCACGACCGTGGCCATCGGTACGCGATTGCCGGTGAGTATCAAAGCGAACAGAAACTCGTTCCAGGTGAACAGCCAGCACAGCACGGCCAGCGCCGAGATCGCCGGCAAGGCGGATGGTATCGCCACGCGGATGAACGCGCCCCAGCGGGTGCAGCCGTCGATCATCGCGGCATACTCCATCGACGGGTCGATGCCGTCGAAAAAGCCTTTCATGAGCCACGAATAGAAGCAGATGTGCACGGCCACATGCGGCAGCAGGAGGCCAATGTAGGTGTCGTAGATGCCCCAGCTTTGGGTCACGAAGTACAGAGGTAGCACCCAGGAAATATACGGCACGCAGCGAAATACATAGATGATCCCGAACCAGGTCCGCGATGCCGGTCCACTGAAGCGCGAAAGCATATAGCCACTCGACACCGTCACCAGCAGTGAGAAGATGGTCGCCAGCGTAGAGATCAGAGCACTATTGAAGAAAGCCTCTACGACACGGTCGTCACGCAGCACCTCGGCGAAATTGCCCAGCGTGAACTCGGTCCCGCGATGTACGTAGTACACGCCGGACTCGGGACGAACCGACGTCAGGATCAGCCACAGAACGGGGAAAGCGAAAGCAAAGCAGATCCCGAATAGCGCCAGCGCGAAAAACGTGCGCCGGCTCCAAGCCGGCATTCCGGGCAGAAATTGCGGCCGGTTCACGATTGCCATGGGATCAGGCCTTTGCCGCGCGGTCGACGAGGCGGTACAGCACGATGCCGATCACCAGGATGATAAGCGCACCGATGATGGCGGCAGCAGAGCCGCGGCCAAGATCGAGATTGAGAAAAGCGTCGACGTAGGCATAGAGGCTGAACAGCTCGGTCGACCGGCCTGGTCCGCCACCGGTCAGTGTCCACACGATGTCGAAGGTGCGGAAGGCATCGATCGCACGGATCACAACGCACACCACGATTACTGGCCGCAGCATCGGCACGGTGAGGTAGCGAAATACCCGCCACGCTGTCGTGCCGTCGATCGCGGCCGCCTCGAACGGCTCCTTGGGCAAGCTCTGCAGGCCGGCGAGCAGCAGCAGCGTGAACCACGGCGTCCATAGCCAGATGTCGGTCAGCAGGATGATGCTGAACGCGCTCCACCTTTGCACGAGCCACGGCTGGCCATCGAGCCCGATCCCCTCGAGCACCGCATTGACGATGCCGAACTGGTCGTTGAACATCCAGCGCATCATGATTGCAGCGATTACCGGCGCCACCATCAGCGGCACGAGCAGGATCGTCTGCACCAACTTTTGGCCGCGGAACGGGCGGTTCAATAGCAGCGCCATCGCGAGGCCGATAGCCAGCGCGCCGGCCACGCTGAGGATCATGAATACGAACGTGTTGGGCAGCACGACATAAAGGAAAGCCGGATCGGTTATCACGGCATGGTAGTGGTCGAGGCCGACCCAGGTCTTTTTTGGATTGTACAGTGTCCAGTCGCGGAAGCTGGCGTTGGCGCCGATGAAGATCGGTACAACCTGAAACAGCAGCAGCAGCAAAGCCGCCGGGGCAATCAACAGAAGCATAAAACGCTGCTGTTCGCCGAAAATGGGACGCTTCACACCTGACAAGCCGCGTCCCCCTTCAATGTCGTTCTTACCGTGTGTCAGATGATAGGATCGCCCTTCTTCGGCCTCGAACCCCTTGCAGAAGACTATGCGGTCCGCAGGTGATGATCGTCAATGCGCATTCGCTATTCAAAGGCGCACGACGGCATCGTACCGCTAGCGGTCGTCCAAGACGCGCTCGAGCGGATCGACCGCAACTCGCCGCGCCTCACCAACCTCGATGCTCCAACCTACTGCTGTGAAAGTATATTGCCCCCTTGGCCGTTGAAAACGTGGCAGCAGCCGGGGGGAATAATCACCGGCACCGTGTCACCCCGTTTGATTTTTGCCTGCCCAACGATCTGAATGACCAGCGGCTGGCCGTCGCCGAGCGTTCCGTGAAGAATGGTGTTGCCGCCCAACTGTTCGGCGAGATTTACAACTACGGGCATTCCGCCCGCCGCCAAAGCGACATGCTCGGGGCGAATGCCCAGCGTCACAATCTGGTGCTCATCCACTAGGCCGTTCAAATCCGGAACCGTGACCGAACCACCGCTGGTGATGTCTAATTGTACGCCAGCGGCAAGATTTCTCACGGTCGCGGCCATGAAATTCATCTTAGGGCTGCCGATGAAACCCGCGACGAATAGATTGCGCGGGCTGTTATAGAGTTCCAGCGGGGTTCCGACCTGTTCGATCCGGCCGGCACGAAGGACGACGATACGGTCCGCCATCGTCATCGCTTCGACCTGATCGTGCGTGACGTAGATCATGGTAGCGCCGAGATCAGCGTGAAGCTTCGAAAGCTCGACCCGCATTTGCACACGCAGCTCGGCGTCGAGATTCGACAGCGGCTCGTCGAACAGAAAGAGTTTCGGCGCGCGCACAATCGCGCGGCCGATCGCGACCCGCTGGCGTTGACCACCCGACAGCGCCTTTGGCTTGCGCTGAAGGTAATCCTCGATCTGCAGCATGCGTGCTGCCCGCATTACGCGCTCATTGATTGCATCCCGCTTGAGACCGGCCGTTTCCAATCCGAAGCTGAGGTTCTTGTAAACGGTCATATGCGGGTAGAGCGCATAGGACTGAAACACCATCGCGATCTCGCGTTTGGCCGGCGGCACCTCGTTGACACGCCTGCCGTCAATGCGCAGTTCACCCCCGCTGATCTCTTCGAGGCCGGCGATCATCCGCAACAAGGTCGACTTTCCGCAACCGGACGGGCCGACGAAAACGACGAACTCGCCATGCGCGATATCGAGATCGACGCCGTGAATAATGCGCGTCGTGGCGTAATTCTTGATCAACCCGCGAAGTTGAAGTTCAGCCATGGGGACCGAACCTTGAATTCCAATGGCGGCTGGCGGGTATCCAGTTGCCATACTTCGGATGGTCCCTCGCTATCGGTAGGGTCACAGCCGTGCCGGTTTCGGCCGAATGGTAGATCGCGGTTATGAGTTCCAGCGATGCACGGGCGTCGGCCAGTGTGACGGGCAGCGGTCTGCCGCCAGTGATGCTGGCATGGATGCGGGCGAACTGACCGGCAAACGATTCGGCACAAGGTTCAAACCCGGCGAGAGTACTTGCGATCTCCGCCTCTATCTCCAGCGATTTGCCCTTGAAGTACCAAGGGTCGTCGCCGATCCGGTAGGGGTGCGCGCTACGGCTCTCGACGGTGAGGTTTTCGAACATGAAGCGGATGCGCGACAATTCTTCTGCGGCGCCCAGGGTGACAGCAAGCGTCGCCAAGGATCCGTTCGCCATTTCGATTGAGATCGCCGCACAATCCTCGACTTCGATCGGGTTCACGCGGGTAGCCAGCCGGGCATATGCGTTTTTCACCGGGCCGTTAACATAGGACAAGATGTCGTGGGCATGGATCGCCTGGCTGAGGCAACAGCCGCCGAGCTCGGTGTCCCATTTGCCGCGCCAGGGTACGGCGTAATAATCGGCGTCGCGCCGCCAGGACGTTTCGATGGTCGCCAGATAGGGCGTGCCGCAGATGCCTTTCTCTTGAAGTAGCTTCAGCTTCTGAAGCCCGTTGCCAAAGCGGTACTGAAAGATCGGCGATAGCGTGCCCTTGGCCTTCGCCGCCGCTTGTTCGATGGCGTCGAGATCGCGCAGCGATCCGGTGACCGGCTTCTCGCAGATGACGTGGAAGCCTGCCGCAAGGGCTTGTTCGATCAGGCTGCGGTGGGTATTGGGCGGCGTGCAGATGTCAACAACGTCGAGATCCGGTATCGCGGTCAGGCCAGCGAAACTGGTAACAGCCGCCGCACCCGCATGCATGGCAGCCGCAGCCTCCGCCTTTTCGCCATTCAGATCGCAGACGGCGCGCACAACATATCGATCCGGCAACGCGGCATAGGCAGCGAGGTGCGTGGCTCCAATGCCCAGGCCAACGACAGCGACATTCAGTTTACGGCTCATGACAGGCCTCCGGCGCGGGTTGCCATCGCTTCGGCCTTGAGCGCGAGTTCGGTGGCAAGGAAACAGTGCGCCTGCGTCATTGCGGTTTCGGTGCGGTCGAGAACATCGGCAAGTAATCGTGCTCCATAAGGCAACGGCTCATTCGCGCAGTCGATCCGTGAAATGCCTTTCTGGTCGACCATGATGAGGTGGTCGCTCCCCGCCTGGCCGCCGATATCGATATACTTGCGCAGCTCGATATAGCCGTCGGTGCCGAGGATTGTCAGGCGGCCATCGCCCCATACCGGCAGCCCCTTCGGCGTGTACCAGTCGACGCGGATGTAACCGGTGCCGCCATTGCCGCGCAGCAGAACCTCGCCGAAATCTTCCAGCTCCGGCTTGTCCGGATTGGCGTAGTTGGCGATGTGGGAGGCCACGACCTCGGCGGTTGTCGATCCGGTAAAATGCAGGAACTGATCGCACTGGTGAGCGGCGATATCGCACAGGATGCCGCCATAGCGGGCGCGCTGGTAGAACCAATCGGGCCGCGGATTATTGTTGAGCGCGTGCGGTCCGAGACCAACGGTCTGCACGATCCTGCCGATAGCACCTGCGGCAACCAGCTGGCTCGCCTTCTCCGTCGCACGATTTTCGAAGCGCTCCGAATAGCACACCGAAAAAATGCGCTTGGTCTCGGCCTGGACGCGGCGAACTTCGGCGAGCTGATCGAGCGTGATGACGCCCGGCTTATCGACCATCACGTCCTTGCCCGCGCGCATGATCTCGATCGCCATTGCGGCCCTGATGTCTGGCGTGATCGAGCTGACAATCAATTTGATCGAGGCGTCGTTCAGAATTTCTCGGTGGTCGGCGATGCGCCGTGCCTGCGGAAAGACGTTCATATAGGCGGCGGCTAGATCATCTTCGACGGCATGCACCGCAACAAGCTCGGCGCCGGCATCGAGCAGGGCTTTGGTCTGGCCGTAGATGTGGCTGTGATTGAGGCCGATGGCCGCGAACTTCAACTGGCGCTTTGTGGTCATCGCTTCATCCCCGACATAGCCACGCCCTCGATGATGAGGCGCTGGAAAAACAGGAACACCAGAAAGATCGGCAGGATCGCCAGCACCGACATCGCAAACAGCTGGCCCCACGCGGATGTACCGGTGGCGTCGACGAAGGAGCGTAGCGCCAGGGGCACGGTGTAGTTGGCGCTGTCGTTGAGGTAGATCAGCGGTCCGAAGAAGTCATTCCACGTCCAAAGGAAAGAAAAGATCCCCGCAGTTGCCATGACCGGCAGCGATAGCGGCATGATGATCTTCCAATAGATGCGCCACGGGCTGCAGCCGTCCATCTGCGCGGCTTCATCCAGCTCCCGCGGGATGCCGCGAAAAAATTGCACCATCAGGAAGATGAAAAACGCGTCGGCCGCCAGATACTTCGGCACCACCAGAGGCAAGAAAGTATCGATCCACCCCAGCTGGAGGAACAGCACGTACTGCGGGATCAGCGTCACATGATAGGGCAGCATCAAGGTGCCGAGCATCAACGCAAACAAGGGCTGTTTCCAGCGAAACTGCAAGCGGGCGAATGCATAGGCGGTGAGCGAGCACGACGCCAAATTGCCGATCACGACGAGGATCGCGATCACGAACGAGTTCCAGTAGAAGCGCGTGAAACTGGTTTGCAGCGCGGTCCAGCCTTCGATGAAGTTTTTAGGATCGAGCGAATGCGGGATAATCGATAGATCGGTGAAAATCACGTTCTCCGGCTTGAAGGCGGACGCCACCATCCATAGCAGCGGATAGAGCATCACGAACGAGGCGGCAATCAACAAGCCGTGGCGAAGGCCAGCAGCAAGGATCGAACTCAAGCGAGTACTGCCACGCGCTTTAGCGTGCATCGTCTTCATAGTGCACCCAATATTTCGAGGTCAGAAAGCTCAGAGCTGTGAAAACGCCGATGATGATCAACAACACCCACGCGAGCGCAGCTGCATAACCCATGCGGAAATAGGCGAACGCCTCCTGATACAGAAACAGGGTGTAGAACAGGGTGCTGTCGACCGGCCCGCCCGTGCCACCGGAAATGATGAAAGCAGGCGTGAACGCCTTGAAGCCCTCGATCACCTGAAGAACCATGTTGAAGAATATGACGGGGGCCAGCAGCGGCAACGTGATGCGCCGGAACTGACGAAATTTCGACGCGCCATCCATCGAGGCTGCCTCATAAAGATCCTGCGGGATCTGCCGGAGACCGGCTAGGAAGATGATCATCGGCGAGCCGAACTGCCAGATCGCGAGGATCACAAGCGTATAGACCGCCGTGTTCGGGTTCGAGATCCAGCTCGGTCCCTGGATACCGAACAACCATAGCAAGAGCTGGTTGACCGTGCCATTGCCCTCGAACAACTGCCGCCACAGCACCGCGATCGCGACTGATCCACCGAGCAACGAGGGGATGTAAAACAGTGCCCGGTATATGCCGCCGCCGCGCACTGCCTTATCGAGCAACGTCGCGATCAAGAGTGCGAAGGCGAGCTTCAAGGGCACTTCGAACAGAAGGTACGTGAACGTGACCTTCAGCGCTTGATAAAAGCGATAGTCGCTGGTGAACATGCGCACGTAGTTGTCAGCGCCGATCCACACCGGCGGCGTCAGCAAGTCGAATTTCGTGAACGACAAGTACAGCGAGGCGAGTACCGGCCCCAGCGTGAAGACCACGAAGCCGAGCAGCCAGGGACCGAGAAAAAGATATGCAGTC
>JANOOW010000319.1:0-11147 GCA_031421555.1 Hyphomicrobiaceae bacterium
TACGGGCTGCTGCTGTTTCTGATCGCGAGTGGGCTCACGCTCATCTTCGGCGTCATGGGCGTGATCAATCTCGCCCATGGCTCGTTGTTCATGATCGGCGCCTATACGGCCTACCTCGTCGCCAAGGCGACTGGGTCACTATGGTTCGCGCTTCCGGCCGGCATCATCGGTGGCTTGGCTCTCGGCGCGGTCCTGGAGCGCGGCCTGTTCGAGCGTTTCTACAAGCGCGAACACCTCGACCAAGTGCTGCTGACATTCGCATTAATACTCCTGGCGGAAGAAGCGCGCTCGGCGATCGCCGGTAACGATTTCCAATCGGTGCCGATCCCGCCGCTGCTCGACTTTTCGGTGCCGATCACCAGCGGGTTCAGTTATTCAGCCTATCGCTTCGCCGTGATTGGGCTCTGCCTGCTGCTGGCAGCCGGACTGTACCTGTGGATCGAGCGCACCAAGTTCGGCGCGATGATTCGGGCCGCAGCCGAGAAGCCGGAGATGGTCGACATCCTCGGGCTCGACGCCAGACGCATCCACACCACGGTGTTTGCGGTCGGCACCGCGCTCGCGCTGACGGCCGGCGTGTTGGCGGCACCGCTGTACTCGGTCTACCCCAACATGGGGGACGGCTTCCTCATCATCTCGTTCGTGGTCGTAGTGATCGGCGGTTTGGGCTCGGTTACCGGCGCGTTCTGGGCGGCGTTGCTGATCGGGCTCGTCGATACGCTCGGCAAGGCCTACGTGCCGAAAGTGTCCGGATTGGCGATCTACGTGCTGATGGCGATCGTCTTGCTGTGGCGGCCGCAAGGTCTGTTCGGGCGGGAAACCCGCTGATGCTGCCGGCTTCGAAGCTCAGCTGGATCGGATTGGGTGCCGGAGCGCTACTGCTGGCGTTGTTGCCGCTGGTCGCCTCGCCCTACCACATCGAACTCGGCTCGACGGCGCTGATCGCGGCGATGCTGGCGCTCAGCCTGCAATTGCTGGCCGGTTGCACCGGGCTGGTCAGTCTCGGACACGGCGCGTTCTACGGTCTGGCGGCGTACGTCGTGTATCTGATCAGCCCAGCCGACACTGGATTGTCGATCGCGATCACGTTGCCTGCGGCCGTTGCCGCATCCGGCATCGCGGCGTTGCTGATCGGCTCGCTGTCGTTGCGCGCGAAAGGCTTCTTCTTCCTGATGGTGACGCTGGCTTTCGGGCAGATGGTGTTCTTCATTTTTCACGACACCAAGATCGGCGGCGGCACCGATGGTGCATATTTGACCCGGCCGATCCTCGGGCTGTTCGGTTTCGATCTGCCGTTGACGCGTAAGCAGCGGCCGATGGCGATCTACTACGTGAACCTGATCCAGTTGATCGCGATGTATCTCGGCCTGGCCTGGTTGTTGCGCACGCTGTTCGGGCAGGTGCTCACCGGCATTCGCATCAACGAGCATCGCATGCAGGCTTTGGGGTTCAATACGTATCGTTATAAGCTCGCGGCGTTCGTGATCGCGGGCATGCTGGCCGGTGTTGCCGGGCATGCCTGGGCGCTGCATCGCGCCTTCGTCAATCCGGAACTCGTCGGCTGGCATCGCTCGGCGGAGGCGTTGTTGATGATCTTGATGGGTGGGCTCGGCTCACTGGCTGGACCGATCGTCGGGGCGATCGCCTACACCGGGCTCGGCGAGGTGGCGCAGCTGCTGACCGAACGCAAGCTGCTGGTCGAGGGCGCAGTGATCCTCGCCGTGGTGCTGCTGCTGCCGAAGGGCATCATGGGATTCAGGCTGCCGGAGTTCATGCGGCTCGGGAAGTCAGATAGCAAAAATGCTCCGCCCGAAATTGGTGGAGAAGGTTCGAGTCCGGCTCAAGGTCAGGCGGTCGTTAATGACTGACCTATCCTCGCCCCCGCTCCTCGCCACCCGCGCGCTCGGCCGCAACTTCGGCGGATTGGCGGCTGTGCGGGATGTCTCGATCAGCCTCCATGCGGGTGAACTACACGCCGTCATCGGCCCGAATGGTGCGGGAAAGTCGACGCTGGTGAACCTGCTGGCGGGCGAGATCACGCCCTCGTCTGGACGTATCGAGCTGGCCGGCGTCGACGTCACCAACACTTCGGCGCATGCCCGCGCGCATCAGGGCATCGGCCGTTCGTTCCAGCGCACCAACATCTTCAAGCCGCTGACGGTCCTGGAGAACGTACGTCTCGGCGCGCAGGCGGTAGGCGCGACCAAGGGCAGCGTGTTTCGCCGTTCCTCCACCCAACGCGATCTGATCGAGCGGGCGCGCGCGGCGTTGAAGCGCGTCGGCCTCGATTGGGCGGCGGCGCGCGAGGCTGGCACGCTGTCGCACGGCGGGCAGCGTCAGCTCGAGATCGCGATGGCGCTGGCCTCGAACCCGAAAGTGATCCTGCTCGACGAGCCGCTCGCTGGCATGGGGCCGGAGGAAGGCGAACGCATCGCGCAACTGCTCAAGGGCCTAGCCCGCGAGCACGCGATTTTGCTCATCGAGCACGACATGGATTTCGTGTTCGCCGTTGCCGATACGATGACGGTGATGGTCGATGGCCAGGTGCTAGCTTCCGGTCGCCCCGCCAGCATTCGCGCGAACGCAGCCGTGCAGGACGCCTACCTTGGGGGGCACGCGTGATGCGCGATGATCCTGCGCCGCCAGCACTTCTTGGTTGCGAGAATTTGCATGTTCATTATGGCCGTAGTCACATTCTGCGCGGCATCTCGTTCGGTATTCGCGCTGGCGAAACCGTCGGGCTGATGGGCCGCAACGGCATGGGCAAATCGACGCTAATCCGCGCGATGATGGGTCTCGTGCCGCCGACGTCGGGCCGCATCCTAGCCGACGGCCGCGATGTCACCGGTACGCCGACCTATCGGATGGCGGCTGACGCCGGTATCGCCTACGTGCCGGAGGGGCGCGGAATATTCGCCTCGTTGTCGGTGCTGGAGAACATCGAAGTTGCTGCCCGCCCCGGTCTTGACGGGTCAAACCAATGGACCCGCGACCGTGTGCTTGAGCTGTTCCCGAGGCTGACCCAACGCATCGGCAATCAGGGTGATCAGCTATCGGGCGGCGAACAGCAGATGCTGGCGATCGCGCGGGCGCTGGCGACCAACCCGCGTCTGCTGATACTCGATGAAGCGACCGAAGGTCTGGCGCCGCTGATCCGCGATGAGATCTGGCGGACCATCCAGCTGGTTCGCGAAACTGGCATCGCGACGCTGGTCGTCGACAAAACGGTGGCGGCGGTAACGGCCATTGCGGATCGCGTGGTGGTCATCGTCAAGGGTGAAATCGTGCTCACAGGGGCACCTTCGCTCCTGACCGGAGATCCGGAGCTGATGCACCGGCACCTGGGTGTTTAGTCGCGGGCCGCGAAGTGCATGGCTGGCATAGGTTCGCGATAGTTGAACTTGCGAACTTCAGTGTTAATTGATCACGATCGCCCCCTTTTGGAGCTTCCCTATGTCAGCCAAGCTTTTCTCGCCGATGCAATTGCGCGAACTTCATCTCGACAACCGGCTCGTCGTCGCCCCGATGTGCCAATACAGCGCGGACGACGGTTCCGCCAACGACTGGCACATGATGCACTTGGGTACGCTCGCCAACTCAGGCGCCGGGCTGCTCATTCTGGAAGCAACGCACATCGAACGTGAGGGGCGCATCACGCACGGCTGCCTCGGTCTCTATAGTGACGCCAACGAAGCGGCGTTAAAAAAGTTGGTCGAGGCGTGCCGCAAGCGCGGGTCTGCCAAACTCGGCATCCAGTTGAGCCACGCCGGCCGCAAGTCATCGGCCAAGCGCCCCTGGGAAGGTGCGCAGATGAACGAGCCCGAGCTGGCGACGCCATGGCAGACCAAGTCGCCATCGGCCATCCCGTTCGGCGACGGCTGGCACGTACCCCAGGCGTTCACGGCTGCTGAAATCGAAGCGCTGCCTGCCATGTACGCGGAGGCCACAACGCGCGCCGAGCGTCTGGGCTTCGACCTCGTCGAGGCGCACGGCGCGCACGGTTATCTGCTGCATCAGTTCTTGTCGCCACACTGCAACAAGCGCACCGACCAATGGGGCGGCAGCCTCGATAACCGTATGCGCTTGCCGCTGGACGTGTTCAAGGCAATGCGCGCCGTTTGGCCAGCGCACAAGCCGCTTGGCATACGGATTTCCGCGGTCGATTGGGTCGATGGCGGCTGGAGCATCGAGGATTCGGTCGTCTTTGCGAAACGCTTGAAAAGCCTCGGCTGTGATTTCATCGACGTCTCGACCGGGGGCATCGATATCAAGATCGCGCCGCCTGTGGCGCCGGGCTTCCAGGTGCCGTTCGCGACTGCGATCAGGGAAAAAGTAGGCATACCCGTCATGGCGGTCGGCATGATCACCGAGGCCGAACAAGCCGAGGCGATCGTTGCCGAAGGCCGTGCCGACATGGTGGCCATCGCCCGCGGTTTCCTCGACGATCCGCACTGGGGCTGGCATGCGGCCTACAAGCTGGGCGCGGAAGTAAAGCTTCCACCGCAGTACCGGCGCGCTGGCATCAAGGCTTGGGATCCCGCCCGCAAGCGCCACGCAGCCAAGGTCTGAACAACTCAACAGCCCTTGTTAACCAAGCATTTCAAGGGTTTGTAAAGCGCGCCGTGTTCAGCTGACGACCGGGGATGTCGTCAGCGTTCAACATGCGTGCTCGTGAGTGTGGACCGTAAAACCAATACTGCGCCTCCTGCGACGTCAGCGTATGCGGCGTCCGCTAGCGTGGCTACGTCTGCTGATGCCCGCCGGTCAATCCAGCGCCGATGATCATCGCATTGAGCAACTGCGCGACATGCAGTGGCTGCTGCGCGAGGACGAAGCGCGCTATCGCAATCTCCTCGATACGCAGGCCGACATCATCGTTCGCCGCCAGGCTGATGGGCTGATCACCTTCATCAACACGGCGTTCTCGCGCACGTTCGGCGTCGATGCGGAGCAAGCGATAGGCATGGTTTTCGAGCCAACCGTGCTCGATCGCGAAGAAGCAAACGGCGGCGATGGCTGTGCTGGACATTCGCCGGCCCGACGGTTCGTCGAACTGCTGGACACCGTTGACGGACCGCGCTGGTTCGCTTGGGAAGAGCATCGCGCGCCGGCGGCCGATGGCATGTCGCTCGACCTTCAGCTGATCGGCCGCGACATCACGGCGGCGAGGTTTGCGGCAGCGGAACTTGCGAAGGCACGCGATCAGGCGGAGGCGGCGAACCGTGCCAAGTCACGTTTTCTGGCGGCCATGAGCCACGAAATTCGCACGCCGATGAACGGCATCCTGGGTATGTCAGGCTTGCTCATGGATACGCCGTTGAGCCAAGAGCAGCGCACCTATTTGCGCGCCGTCGACCAGTCCGCGAAAACGCTACTCGCGCTGATCGACGAAATCCTCGACTTCTCGAAGATCGAGGCAGGCAAGCTGACGCTGCAAGCAGAGCCTTTCGCCCTCGATAACGCGGTACAGTCGGCCGTTGAACTGCTGGCACCGAGAGCGCACGAAAAGGGGCTCGAGATTGCTTGGACGTTCGATCAGGCCCTACCGCGGGCAGTCATCGGCGATGAAGCGCGGGTGCGTCAGATATTGCTCAATCTGGTCGGCAATGCCGTCAAGTTCACCGAGCGCGGCGGGATACTGATCGCGGTGTCGATGGGTGAGAGCGAGGGTCGCGTGCAGATCACCGTCAAAGATACCGGCCCTGGCATCGAGACTGAAGCGCTCGGCACTCTGTTCTCAGAATTCGAGCAGCTGGAAAACAGCATCGGCCGGCGCCAGGATGGCACCGGGTTGGGGCTTGCTATCTCGAAGCGTCTTGCTCGCGCCATGGGCGGCGATATTGCAGTGTCGAGCGCTCCTGGCCGTGGTGCAACGTTTACGGTTGATCTCGCGTTGCCGCCGTGTCCGCAAGCGCGCGCCGCAATACCGTCCGCCGGTCCAGGAAGCGCGCCGCAAGCCACGCGTGCGGCATTGGTCATGGATCGCTTGATCGAACGGCGTGCGCTCGGTTGTGCATTGAAGGCTGCCGGTGTCGCAGTCGACGAACTCGACGAGGTCGATGCCGTCGCGCGGATCGAGGCGGCTGCCGAACAAGGTTTGCCGGTCGATCTTGTGGTGGTCGATGCGGAAGAGGACGCAGCCGTCGCTGGCGCTTTGCTCGCGTGTGCCCGGCGTTGCGCGCCCGGACGCGATGTCAGAGGTATCGTGCTGATCGGCGCGCTGGCCCGGGGCGAGCTGCGGCCTTTCCGGGCACATGGTTTCGATGGATATCTCGTGCGTCCGGTCCGGCCGCAATCGTTACTGGCGCAGCTCGGCGGCCATTGCAATCGTTTGGACGAGGGCAGCGATACGGCACCGAGCAGTGCCGGCGCGGCGTTCGTGCACCGCGGCCCCAAGCGCCGCGTGCTTCTCGCCGAAGATAATCCGATCAATGCGCTCCTGGCGTCGAGCGTGCTCGATAAATCCAACTGCATCACGCGCGTCGTTCCGGACGGACGCCAGGCGCTGGAGGCGATAAAAGCCACCGCCAACAATCCAGCAGAGCGTTTCGACATCGTTCTGATGGATGTGCATATGCCGGAGCTCGACGGGCTCGAAGCGGCGCGTCTCATTCGCCAGCTTGGCCGCTCGATGCAGGTGCCGCCGATCGTCGCCCTCACTGCTAATGCGTTTCCCGAAGACCGTATCAGTTGTCTCAATGCGGGCATGAGCGACTATCTGGCCAAGCCGTTCGAGCGCGCCGACCTCGAGCGCGTGCTTGCCCGTTGGTGCGGAGCGCAAACGCCAGCACCTGATGCCGTGCGATCAGCGGCCAAAATCGCAGCTGCTTGAGACGCGGCAACACTATCGTCTCCCGGCAGTCATAAATCGGTGTTACCTCAGCTGGCGGCGAGCTGGGTCTAGCGTCTTGCTAATCAGGGGGCTGGAGACCGATGTTGTCTGGCGCATAGCAGGCAACGGTCTTCCGGGTGGAGATGGCCATGACCATGATGAATGACGCTGACGCGACACGGTTCAGACCTGGCTTGGTTGCGAAACGGCAAGTGGAGCTGGTTCGCGTGCGCGCACGATCAGGGAAAAGATCTATTGGACTGGCGCTGATGCGGCGTTTGAAACGACGTTCCCGCATGCCTTGGTTCAAACTCCGGCAATCGAAGCAGCACAAGATTTACGGCCAGATTGGTAGCCTGCAAGTGCGGCTCGCTGAAGGTCTTGCCGAGGTCAGGTTGGCGCAGCGCTTGCGCTACGATGTGTTCTACCGGGAAATGTCGGCCACGCCGAGTATCGCCGCGCGATTTCGTCAGCGTGATGAGGATGCGTTCGATGCGGTTTGCGATCACCTTCTCGTCTTTGACAGTGAGGTCGACAAGACCGCTGGCTGGCATGGCGGCCGCAAGCCACGCGTCGTAGGCACCTATCGGGTCTTGCGGCAGGACATCGCCGAGCGCGGATCAGGCTTTTACACGCAAGGCGAGTACGACATCGCGCCCCTCGTTCGCGCCCGCGCGAACACACATACTTTCATGGAGCTCGGGCGCAGTTGCGTGCTGAAGCCCTATCGCAACAGGCGGACGGTCGAGCTTCTGTGGCACGGATTGTGGACCTACGTGCGCGAACACAAGGTCGACGTGATGATCGGCAGCGCGAGTTTCGAGGGGACGGATTTAGCGGAGCACGCGCTGGCGCTGAGTTTCCTGCATCACTATGCGATGGCGCCGGCCGGCTGGATGGTTTGCGCGCACGCTCATCGCCGCGTCGCGATGGACTTGCTTCCGAAAGAGCGCGTGGATGCGAAGGCGGCGTTGAAGGCGATGCCGCCTTTGATCAAGGGATATCTGCGGCTGGGCGCTTTCGTCGGCGACGGCGCTGTCATCGACCAGCAATTCGGCACGATCGACGTGCTGATCTGTCTGCCGGTCGAAAAGATCGACCCACGCTACTTCGAACACTTCGGCCGTCCGGAAGAACGCGAAAGCCGCGTTGCCGTTAACCGCAAACACGCAGCCGGCCTGGCGGCCCCTTAGGAATACTTCGCCGGGAAGCTGTTCGGCGTCGCCGGAGTACCAAACAAGCGGACCCTCGGAATCGCGCGCGCATGGCTCCCCGTCACGGCACCGGGCAAGGCCACGGCAATGTCGCTGGCGTCGAGTAACTTTTCGAGATCGATGCCGGTTTTCACGCCCATGCGGGCGAACAGATAGACCATGTCCTCGCTGGCGATATTGCCGGTCGCGCCGGGCGCGAAGGGGCAGCCGCCCAAACCGCCGACCGAGCCATCGAACGTGCGAATGCCAGCTTCCGCTGCCGCCAACACGTTGGCGATACCGAAGCCCGCAGTGTCGTGACCGTGGAAGCAGAACGTGGCGTTGCGTCCGAACGCCTTGATGGCTTTGCCGGTGAGGCTCTTCACGTGCGAGGGGATTGCCATGCCGGTGGTATCGCTGATCGCCAGCTCCATGCCATCGCGAATGCTGACGATCTGCTCCATGGTGCCAAGCACCTGCTGCTCGTCCATGAGGCCGGCGAACGGACAGTGAAACGAGGTGGCAAGCCCGATGCGCAACTTCATTTGCCGGCTCGGATCGATCTCGGCGAGGGTCGCGCGCAGGTCGGCGATCGACTCACTGGTAGCGCGGCGAACGTTGCTTTGGTTGTGCGCGTCCGACATCGAGATCACGAACTCGATATCCGTTACGCCAGCGGCAATCGCCCGCGCCGCGCCTTTGGCATTCGGCACCAGCACCATGCCGCGGACACCGGTCAAGGGGCCGAGTTGTTCTACGACCTGCTCCATGTCGCGCATTTGCGGAATGGCCTTGGGGCTGACGAAGGAGCCGATTTCCATGCGCTTGATGCCCGAGGCGATCAGCGCCTTGATCAGCGCGACCTTGGTTTCTGTGGGCACGAAATGCGGAATGTTCTGCAGGCCATCGCGCGGACCTACTTCGACGATCTCGACTTGATCCATGTCATCACCTTGAAATTGGGCCACGCTCACCGCGGCAAGCATGACAGTAGCGCAGCTCATAAGCCTTGTGCTCGACAAAAGTCGCGGGCCATGTATGCCGCCGGGCGGTCGTCGCCGGAGACGTTTTGATTACAGCGGATCAAGTTTCATGAAGATCGAACAGCCTCAGCACTCTCCGGTTTTCGCGTGATCGATCTCACGCGCGTTTTATCGGGGCCATTCTGCACGATGATGCTCGGAGACCTCGGTGCGGACGTCATTAAGATCGAGGCGGTTGAAGGCGACAGTGTTCGCACGCAAGGCGCCGGGCGCGAAGGCATGAGCTGGTACTTCGCCTCGTTCAACCGGAACAAGCGATCCATCGTTCTCGATCTCAAGAGCGCCGAGGGTAAGAAAGCCTTCGAAGCACTTGTTGGGAGCGCGGACGCGGTGGTCGAAAACTTCCGGCCAGGCGTCATGGACAGGCTGGGTTTCGGAACCGCCCGGCTGCAAGAATTACGGCCGGGTCTCGTTACGTGCAGCATCTCGGGGTTCGGTGCCGATGGTCCCTACCGCGACCGGCCAGCGTTCGATTTCATCGCTCAGGCGATGAGCGGATTCATGAGCACCAACGGCCGTGCGGAGGATCCACCTTTGCGCACCGGCATCCCGATCAGCGATCTGGTCGCCGGTATCTACGGTGCGCTGGGTATCACGGCGGCGCTTCTCGGCCGCGAACGCCACGGCAATGGCGAGCACGTCGATGTCAGTCTGACGAACTCGATCATCAGCCTGTTGGCCTATCTCGCCTCCAACTACTTTGCGACCGGCGAGGAGCCGGTGCGGACCGGCAACGATCATCCGATCGCGGCTCCCTACGGGCTGTTCCAAACGTTGGATGTGCAGATCGCGGTAGCGCCAAACGACGACACGTTCTTCGGCCGCCTTATGAACGTCCTCGACTTGTCCGAACTGAAATCCGATCCGGACTTCGCATCGAACCCTTTGCGCGTCAAAAATCGCGCGCGTTTGAATGCATTGGTCGAAAACCGGCTTCGCACGCAGCCCGCCGCCGTATGGATCGAAATAATCAATGCGGCGGGCGTGCCCTGCGGCCCGGTCAACAAGATGGCAGGCGTCTTTTCAGACCCGCAAGTGATGAGCCAGCAAATGGCGATCGACGTGCCCCATCCGGGTCATGGATCGGTACGAATGCTCGGTTTCCCGATGAAGTTTGGCAATGCACCGTGCCAGATCCGCTTACCCGCGCCAGATCTGGGACAGCATACGGCCGAAGTGCTGGCGCAGGTTTCGTCTAGGCACGCCGATGGTGATTGATGTGCGGACAGTGTGCCGCACACGAAGCAGGCCACGAATGAGACCTACGCATGGCCAAGCGTTGATTTTCGGCATCATTCACGCGCGATACCACGTACAAAAGAAGTCCGATCGAGATTACCAGGCGGTCAAATTGCACCTTCTCCTCGTCCTTGCCGCTTCCTGCCTCACCAGTGCGATGATCGTCCGCATCGTCGATCCATTGGTGCCAGAAATCGCGCGCGACCTTGCATCGAATCCCGGAACGGTGGCGTTGCTGGCATCGGCGTTTGCATTTCCGTACGCGCTCGGGCAACCGATCCTCGGCCCGCTCGGTGATGCGCTGGGAAAGGCGAGGATCATAAAGTGGTGCGTCGGTTCGCTCGCCGCCGCGCTCGCGTTGTCGGCGATAGCGCCGACTATCGAGACGTTGTTCGTGGCGCGCATTCTCGCCGGTCTTGCAGCTGGAGGAACAATCCCCCTCGCCATCGCAACGGTGGGTGACCGGTTCCCTTTGGCGGAACGCCAGGTAGCGCTTTCGCGGCTCTTGATGGCGATGTTGTTGGGCCAGTTGATCGGCGTTATCGGCTCGGGCTTGATCGGGAGTTACGTTCATTGGCGTTGGGTCATGGGCATCGCGTGCGTGCTCGTCGTCGCCTCCTTCGCGCTTTCGGTTTTCGCGTTGAAGGAGCGGCCGTTGGCGGTGCGCAAGCCCTTTAGTATCGCTGGCATGCGGGCTGGCTATGCGCTCGTCTTTGCCAACCCACGCGCCAAGGTTTGCTATGCGGCGGTCTTCATCGAAGGTGTCTGCATCTTCGGATTATTGCCCTATCTGGCAGTGTTGCTGGAGGCGCGCGGCGCCGGCGGCATCCGCGAGGCGGG
>JANOOW010000320.1:0-14721 GCA_031421555.1 Hyphomicrobiaceae bacterium
GTGATCCGCGGGTGGGCCGACAGCTTTGCGCTGACGGCGGCCATGCATGACGCGAAACTTCATCGCAAGCTTGCGCCCGATGCCGGTCCCGCGCGTGCGGTATTCGAGAGCGTCGAACGTGCGCGCGTCGAATCGCTAGGCGCCAATCGCATGCCCGGCATGGCCAACAACCTCACCGCGAAGGTCGAGGATCAGTACAGCCACGGCCGCTTTGCCCACGTCACCGAGAAAGCCGAGGCTCCGCTCGAAGAGGCCCTTTCACTGATGGTGCGGCAGCGCCTAACGGGGCAAGCACCGCCGAAAAACGCCCAGGCGCTGGTCGACGTGTGGCGCGACTGGGTCGAGGAGCGCGCTGGCAAGACGCTCGCGAAGATGGAAAATCTTGTCGAGGATCAGGCGAGCTTCGGTAAACTCGCCCGCGACGTGCTGCGTCAGCTCGACCTTACCGATGAGAAAGCCGACGGTGAGAAGGAAGAGGGCGAGAGCGACGAAGAGGATAATCCAGACGGCGGCGACGAGAAGTCGGACGACAGCCAGGAGGGTTCCGAGGGTCAGGACCAGCCTGAGGAGCAGGAGACGACGGACGGCGAAGACGGTGAAACCCAGGACGCCACCGATAGCGCCGACAGCGACGATTTCGATGCCGACGCCGATGGCGAAGACCCATCGGAAACTCGCGAGCCATGGCGGCCTAACCAGTCGGTTCTCGATAACCCGGATGCGTTTGGCTACAAGGTCTTCTCCAAGGCCAACGATGAGGAAATCTCGGCCGAGGACTTGTCGACGCCTGACGAATTGGAGCGCTTGCGCACGTTCCTCGACAAGGAATTGCGGTCACTGTCGAGCGCGGTTTCGCGTCTCGCCAACAAGCTGCAACGCAAGCTCTTGGCCCAGCAAAATCGTGCCTGGGACTTCGACATCGAGGAAGGAGTGCTCGACGCCTCGCGCCTCACCCGCATAATAATCGATCCGATGTTCCCGCTTACCTTCAAACGCGAACGCGATACCGATTTCCGCGATACGGTGGTGACGCTGTTGCTCGACAACTCCGGCTCGATGCGCGGCCGTCCGATCATGGTTGCCGCCTGTTGCGCCGATATTCTCGCGCGTACACTTGAAAGATGCGGCGTGAAGGTCGAGATCCTCGGCTTCACGACGAAGGCATGGAAGGGCGGGCAAGCACGCGAAAGCTGGTTGGCCGCGGGCAAGCCCGCGATGCCGGGCCGGCTCAACGATTTGCGTCACATCATCTACAAGACCGCCGACTCGCCGTGGCGCCGGTCAAAACGCAACCTCGCTCTCATGATGCGAGAAGGTCTGCTGAAAGAGAATATCGACGGCGAGGCGCTCGCGTGGGCACATAATCGCCTGCGCGCACGCCCCGAGCAGCGCCGTATTCTGATGATGATTTCCGACGGCGCGCCGGTCGACGACTCGACGCTATCGGTGAACTCCGGCGCGTACCTGGAACAGCACCTGCGGCAAGTCATCGAGGAAATCGAGTTGCGCTCGCCCGTGGAATTGCTTGCTATCGGCATCGGTCACGATGTGACCCGTTACTATCGCCGCGCCGTTACCATCACGGATCCGAGCGAGCTTGCCGGAGCCATGACCGACAAATTGGTCGAGCTGTTCGAGGAAAAGACCAAGAAGGTCGTCGCGAGTTCACGGCCAACGAAGCGCAAGGCGATGTTCAGCTAACCCCATACAGTGACGCTGCGAATGTCTCGTCGCCAAGAGAAACCTGATCATCGTCTCGATGGCGCTGCTGACCACGATCGAGCTTTTGCGCCGCGGGCCGAAGCGCTTGCGGAGCATAACGGCATGACACAACGTCTCACCGAAGTCCTACCCGGAGCGTTCCAGAGCCGCTATCTGCGCGGCTGCGCTTACGTAATATTCGCCGGAGTGATCTTGAGCCTCGGCGTGTTTTGCGTGCGCAACGCCACGTCGAGCAATGCCTGGCAGTACATCTTCTGGCGCGCGCTCGGTTTCACGTCGGCGCTCGTGATCGTCGCCACGCTGCGGGAAAAGCGAAGCCCGTTGCGCCAACTCGCCTCTCTCAATCGCGTGGCGTGGCTGGCCTGCTTCTGCATGGCACTCAGCCAAGTGACCTTCATTTCCTCCATCAAAGCCGCGACGTTCGCCGAGGTTTTTTTGATCTGTTCGCTAGCGCCGATGATGGCAGCGGCGCTAGCGTGGCCTTTGCTGAAGGAACGCATCGGTTGGACGACGATTGTCGCGATCATCACCGGGTTTGCCGGCGTCTATGTGATGACCGGCGGCGAGTTCAACGCGGCCAATATCGATGGTCAGCTTATCGCCGTGGTCTCGATGCTGGGGTTTGCCGGATACACGTTGTGCACGCGGGGATCACGGCCGGAAGATCTCGATGCGACTTTGATCGGCGTGGGTGTTCTGACCGCGCTCGCTGGCTTCACGGCAATCTCTTTATCGGGTCTGCCGTTGATCCCTAGCGCAACCGACATCACGATCGCGTTCTTTCACGGCGCGCTGTTGCTATCGGCAGGTCTGTTTCTGTTCGGGCAAGGCTCGCGCTATGTTTCGGCGGTGACATTCACGATGTTGGCCCAGGCCGAGGCCGTGCTGGCGCCCGTTTGGGGTTTCCTGTATTTCGCCGAGACGCCGGCGCGGGCAACCATCTTCGGTGGTGCGCTGATCCTGTCCGCCGTCATCCTGCAGGCTCTGGCTGGTGGGAACGCATCAAGGCCCGTGTCGCAGAGTTGACGGCTTTAGAACAACTAGCCCTGAGGTGTCGCGCTCAAGATGGAAAGGCGCAACGATGTCTACTACGAACCAACGGACAGAACGTCAAGGCTCCGGTGGCAGCGCCACGAACGGGTCAAAGGCGGCGACATCTAATCTGCCGAAGTCGGCCATGTTCCTGGTAAGCACGGTCAGGCTGTGGCGAGCCGCCGTGGCAGCGATGATCAAGTCCGGTAGCGCGACCTGGTGCTGGTACGTCGCAGCACCGAGCCGAGCGATATGCCGCGCCGTCTCGATATCGACAGGGAGCACGCGGTCGGCGAAGCCGGCAAGGATCGAAGCAAGCAGAACGCTTATCTGATCAGCTCGCCGGTCTTTTTGGTCTCGACGCAGCTTGAAGATACCCGCTTCCATTTCGGTGATCGTCATAACCGACAAAAATAAGCCCGCACCGTTGCGGCCGAGCCATGCGATGAGTTCGGGTGCATACTGATGCCGGGTAGGATCAAGCATCGACACGATGTTGGTATCCAGAAGGTACATGGTCAGTCGAAATCTGTGCCGAGAGGGCGGTCCACCCAGGGGCGATCGGCTACTTCTTCACTAGTCACGCCTGCACCCGCGTGCTTGGCGAGCAGAGCCCCGAGCGTCGGGGCGCTGCGTGAGCGTTCCTCCCACTGCTTCTCCGATACGACGATGACCGCCTCCTTACCGTATCGCGTAACTCGTTGCGGTTCCCCCGCTAGCGCTGCTTCAACTAGCTTGGAAAACTCCGCCCGTGCTTCGTTAACCGGGTATGTTTTCATCAGATCTCCTCAACGAAATGTACAATAAAACAAAATGTTGTGCAACAACTAGCCCTGAGCTCTTTTCACAGTGAGTTTTATTCGCGCATGAAGTTCTCTCTTGCCTCGCTCATCCGCAATGCCTTCTCTGGTCATCAGGACTGGGAGCGG
This sequence comes from Hyphomicrobiaceae bacterium, assembly GCA_031421555.1. Classification (GTDB taxonomy): domain Bacteria; phylum Pseudomonadota; class Alphaproteobacteria; order Rhizobiales; family Hyphomicrobiaceae; genus JAKFWF01. Next base: position 3,684 of record JANOOW010000320.1, read on the forward strand.
CAGTGGCGCGCGCCTGAACCGAAAGCGGCCTATGACGCGATCATCGTCGGTGCCGGGGGCCATGGGTTGGCTACCGCCTACTATCTTGCGAGCGAACACGGGCTGACCAACATCGCGGTGATCGAGAAGGGGTGGCTCGGCGGTGGCAATACGGGGCGCAACACCACGATCATTCGCTCCAACTATTTGTACGACGAAAGCGCAGCACTCTACGAGCACGCTCTGAAGCTGTGGGAAGGGCTATCGCAGGCGTTGAACTACAATGTGATGTATTCCGCGCGCGGCGTATTGATGCTGGCCCACAATCATCACGACGTGATCAGCTTCAAGCGTCACATCTATGCCAACCGGCTGAATGGCATCGACAACGAGTGGATGAATCTGGGGCAGATCCGGGATTTCTGCCCGCCGCTCAATCTGTCGCAAACGATCCGCTATCCGATCATCGGCGGCGCGCTACAGAGGCGCGGCGGTGTCGCGCGTCACGATGCGGTTGCCTGGGGCTATGCGCGCGCTGCCGATGCGCTTGGCGTCGACATCATTCAGAACTGCGAAGTGACCGGATTCAAGCGCGACGCCGGCGGCGCCATAGCCGGAATTGAAACGACCCGCGGGCCGATCGCCACGAAAAAGGTCGGCGTGGTTGCCGCCGGTCACACCTCGGTCGTGATGGCACGAGCCGGATTGCGAATGCCGCTCGAAAGTTTCCCGTTGCAGGCCTTGGTGTCGGAGCCGGTGAAACCGATCTTCCCATGCGTCGTGATGTCGAACACGATTCACGCTTACATTTCGCAATCCGACAAGGGCGAGCTTGTCATCGGCGCAGGCACGGATCAGTACGTGTCCTACAGCCAGCAAGGCGGGTTGCATGTGACGACGCACACGCTCGACGCGATTTGCGAGCTCGTCCCGGAGTTCCGCCGTTTGCGCATGCTGCGCAACTGGGGCGGCATCGTCGACGTGACGCCCGACCGCTCACCGATCCTATCGAAGACGCCGATCGAAGGTTTGTACGTCAACTGCGGTTGGGGCACGGGCGGTTTCAAGGCGACGCCGGGATCGGGACACGCCTTCGCCCACACTATTGCCCGTGACGAGCCGCACCGCGTCAACGCGCCTTTCACGCTGGACCGTTTCCGCAGTGGCCGTCTGATCGACGAAGCCGCGGCAGCGGCCGTTGCGCACTGAGGATAATGCACATGCTGCTGATCAATTGCCCACATTGCGGACCGCGTGCCGAGATCGAATTCCGCTGTGGCGGTGAGGCTCATATCGCGCGCCCTGCCGATCCAGCGGCACTCGACGATACGGCCTGGGCGGAGTTCCTTTTCTATCGCACCAGCCCCAAAGGCGAGCACGCCGAGCGGTGGATACACGCACACGGTTGCCAGCGCTGGTTCAACGCGTTGCGCGACACGGCAAGCGACCGCATCATTGCAACGTACAGAACGGGAGAGCCGCGCCCGGCGACGATTGCTAGCGACACGGGTGTGCGATGACGAAGTTCAACAGGCGCCCGCATGGCGGTCGAATCGACCGATCGAAGCCGATCGTGATGCGCTTCAACGGCCGGCCCCTACCGGCCTTCGAGGGCGACACCGCCGCATCGGCCCTGCTCGCCAACGGCATTCACATGGTCGGCCGCTCGTTCAAGTATCACCGTCCGCGCGGACTGATGAGCCACGGTTCGGACGAGCCGAATGCGCTGCTCGATGTCGATCGCGGCAACCACCGTCGCGATCCGAACAACCGGGCCACGGTGGTCGAAGCCTTCGACGGCCTCAATTTGCGAAGCCAAAACCATTGGCCGTCGCTTGGTCTCGACGTCGGCGAAATCAACAACGTTTTGGGTTCGGTGTTCGTCGCCGGCTTCTATTACAAGACATTCATGTGGCCGCCGGGGTTCTGGAAGCATGTCTACGAGCCGGTGATCCGGCGCGCCGCTGGTCTTGGCAATGCGCCAGCCGTGCCCGATCCGGACCGGTATACGCAGCGGCACGCCCATTGCGATGTCCTTGTCGTCGGAGCGGGTCCAGCCGGATTGGCGGCGGCACTTGCTGCCGCGGAAGATCCGGAGGCGCGGGTCATGCTGTGCGACGAGCAGTCCGAGCCCGGCGGAACCTTGCTGCATGATCTGACGTCAGCCATCGACGGCATGCCCGCGCAGGCCTGGATCGATCGCGCCGTCGCGCAGCTCGACGCGAGACCCAACGTTACGATCCTCACGCGGACGACAGCGTTCGGGTATTTTAATCACAACCACATCGCGCTTGCCGAACGGATCACCGACCACATCCGGCAACCGCACGCGAACATGCCGCGCGAGCGGCTGTGGCAATTACGTGCAGGCCGGGTAATCCTCGCGACCGGATCGCACGAGCGGCCACTTGTGTTTGCAGACAACGACCGGCCGGGCATCATGCTGGCCGATAGCCTGCGCTGCTACGTCAATCGCTACGCGGTGCTTCCCGGCCGTCAGGCGGTGATCGCGACGACCGGCGCTTCGGCCTATCAGGCAGCGCTCGATTTGAAGGCATCCGGTCTCGACGTCACGATCGTGGATCTGCGGCTCGAAGCCGACTGCGGCCCGGAACTCATGGCAGCCGTCCACGCCGGCATCGAGGTGCTGCCCGGACACACGGTGGTTGGCGCGAAGGGCCGGTCGCGCGTTACCGGATTGATCGTCGCCAAGCTCGATGGGACCGGCAATCCGGGTGCATCGCGTGTTCTCGCTTGCGACTGCGCGGGCATGTCCGGTGGCTGGACACCCGCCGTGCATCTTTATTCGCAATCGCGCGGCAAGCTGAAGTTCGATGTCGAGCTGGATGCATTCGTGCCCGGCACATCGGTGCAGGCCGAAGTATCGGCGGGAAGCTCGCGCGGCATCTACGACCTCGCCGGATGCATCGCCGACGGCGCATCAGCCGGTGGCAATCTATGCAAGGTTGAGGCGACAGCCAACTTCACCGGCTTTCAACCAGCCCGCATCATGCCGGCGCCCGCCGGTCAAAAGCCGGGGAAGGCCTTTATCGATTTCCAGAATGACGTGACAGCCAAGGACATAAAGCTCGCCGTCCGGGAAGGCTTCGAGTCGATCGAGCACGTGAAGCGCTACACCACCACCGGCATGGCGACAGACCAGGGCAAGACCAGCAATATGAATGCGCTCGGCTTGGTGGCCGGCCAACTCGGCAAACAAATCCCTGAGGTCGGCACTACGACATTCCGGCTGCCCTATACGCCGGTCACTTTCGGATCGTTTGCGGGCGCAAACCGTGGCGAACTGTTCGATCCCGCGCGGATCACGCCAATCCACGATTGGGCCGTCTGCCAAGGCGCGAAGTTCGAGGACGTGGGTCTGTGGAAGCGCGCCTGGTATTTCCCTGCTAGCGGTGAGGACATGCACGCGGCCGTCGCCCGCGAAACCTGCGCGGTGCGATCCAACGCCGGAATTTTCGACGCCTCCACCCTGGGTAAGATCGAGATCGCTGGCCCCGATGCCGCCGAGTTCATGAACCGCGTCTACATCAATGCTTGGTTGAAGCTCGAGCCTGGCCGTTGCCGTTATGGCCTCATGCTCAAGGAAGACGGCTATGTAATGGACGATGGCGTTGCCGCGCGCCTGTCCCCCACTCTTTTCCATGTGACGACGACGACCGGCGGCGCGCCGCGCGTGCTCGCCCACATGGAGGACTATCTTCAGACGGAGTGGTCCGACCTTAAAGTTTACCTCACGTCCATCACCGAGCAGTGGGCGGTGATCGCCGTCCAGGGCCGCCACGCGCGCGAGATCATCAAGCCGTTGGTTGACGGCATCGATCTCGCGGATGCTGCCTTCCCCCACATGGCGGTTCGCACGGGGCACATCGCAAGCGTGCCGTGCCGGCTGTTCCGCGTCTCATTCACTGGCGAACTCGGCTACGAAATCAACGTGCCAGCCGGCTATGGGCGCGCCGTTTGGGAAGCCGTGTACGAAAGCGGCCAGCGCTTCGGCATTACGCCCTACGGTACCGAGTCGATGCACGTGCTGCGAGCCGAGAAGGGCTTCATCATCGTCGGCCAGGAAACCGATGGGACGGTGACGCCAGACGACCTCGGCCTAGGCGGATTAGTCGGTAAAAACAAACGCGACTTCGTTGGCAAGCGCTCGCTCGCACGCCAAGACGTTTTGGCTACCGGCCGGAAACAACTGGTCGGGCTGCGCACCGATGATCCTTCGCTTGTGCTGGACGAGGGTGCTCAGATCGTCGCCGATCCGAACCAGCCGATCCCGATGACGATGATCGGCCATGTCACATCGAGTTATATGAGCGCGAACCTTGGCCGATCGATCGCCCTCGCCTTGGTGACCGACGGCAGACGCCGCATCAACGAGCGGCTGCATGTGACCACAACCGATGGATTCGCCGAGGCTACGGTCGTCGAGCCCATCTTCATCGATCCCGAGGGAGTACGCCTGCATGCTTGACCTGGTATCCGCGGGACAGCGAGTCGGGGTACTCGACGGGATCGTACCCATCGCCGACAGCTCGCGCATTACGATAAAGGCACTCGCCGCCGGAGGCAGGTTTGTTTTGCGACTTTCCCCCGGTTTTCTCCCCGGCATTGCGCGTCTCGCCGGCATGGACCTCACGATGCCGGTCAACCGCTCGTTCCAAAGTGGAGGCCGCATTGCCGCCCGGCTTGGACCTGACGAATGGATGCTGATCGTTTCCGATGCGGACGTGGCCGTGGTTTCGAGCGAAGCATCTGCACAACTCTCTGGCACCCATCACGCGCTGGTCGATATCAGCCATCGCAACATCGCCATTGAGGTCTCTGGCACGGCCGCCGCCGATGTATTGAACGTTGGATGTCCTCTCGACCTGACGAGCGATCGATTCGCACCGGGGCACGCGTCGCGCACGTTGCTCGGCAAAGCCGAAGTCGTCGTCATGCGGCTTAGCGACACAATCGATGCCGATCACAATCCGATGCCGCGGTACCGGATCGAGTGCTGGCGCTCGTTTGGACGGTATCTACACGGAGTTCTTGCCGAGGCCGCGCGAGAGCATCAAACCCGCTAACCGTCTCGATTGGCGAAGAACGTAAAATTTTAACCGATAAAACGATCAAATATTGATGTGCTCTGGATATTCACAACGGCTCCGTCTGTAGCCGAAACCAGGCCCCGTTTAAGTTATGTCGACAAGTTTCGCGCTCGATTGGATAGCCCGTCAGGTAGGGGTATCAGAGCCACAAGACCCACGCAGCGACGCCAACGAGATGGCAGCCCATTTCGGCATCTTATGGCCTCTTCTTCAAGTCGCGTCGATCTTCCCGAAGGGGTTCGACGTCGACCTTCTTGCCGGCATCCTGGCTATGGATGGGGCCAAGTTGCACCCTTTGCTGACCGATGCCAAGCAACGCGGCGGCTTGACGCTTGCAGCCGATGGCTATCACGTCCCTCCCGGGATCCAAGCTACAGCCTACGCGGATACACCAGCGCAGGTGAGGCACGCATTACATCGGCGCGCCGCAGAAACTTTGAACCAGCGCGGCCCCGCGACCAGCGAGGACGCATCCTGTATCGCTCACCAGTTCGAAAAGGCGGAAGATGCGCAAGCGGCATTCAACTGGTGGATGACGGCTGCCCGAGGTGCCATCGAGGATGGCATTCCCGAGTGCGCGACGCCGTATCTCGAGCGCGCCTTGGCCTTGTCCTTGACGGGAGGCGCAAGCCAAACCGCTGCGAATAAACTCGCGGCGGTGCGCCTGCTCGGCCCACTCCTGGCGCAGCTGAAAGGCAGCGGATCCGACGATGTGGCAGCGGTCTATGCGCACTGCCTGGAGATTGCGGAGGGCTTGACGGGTTCGGCTCCAGCCATCGAGTTCGACGTGCTGTGGGGGCTCAACGCCTGCATTCTCGTGCACGGCCGGATCGAGACCGCGGGAGAGATGAGCCGGCGCCTGCTAGCCGCCGGACGAACCGCGGGCAATGAAACACAAGTTCTGCTCGCGACACGGCTGCGCGGATTGGCAGCCCTCCTGTCGGGAGAACTCGACGCCGCGCTCGTCGACTTTAGAGCAGTCAAAAGCATCTGCGAGACAACGGATTACACACATCTGCGCTTCACGCATGCGTCTGATCAGAGCGCCATCGCACGTGCTCACCAGGCCTGGGCGGAGGCGATTGCCGGCGATCCCGACGCTTCAGCGCATTCGCACAACATGGCGCTCGATCAAGCAGAGCAATTGCAACATCCTCACACCAGCGCCCACGTCATGTGTGTTTTGGCCGCCCGGGCTCAGACATTGGGTTTGCGAAGAATTGCTGCGCCACTGGCCAACGCGGCGCTTACGATCGCCCGGCAGCAGCGATTCGCCTACTGGGAGGCTTGGGCAGAGATCATCCTGGCCTGGAACGAAGGCCTGCGCGGTGTGGATACAAGCGGTGCACGCATCGACCACGCGATCAGAGCTTATCGCGACACCGGCGCGGGTCAGGCGTTGCCCTATGCGCATCACTTGCGCGCCAGCGTCGCTATCGCGGCCGGCGACTTCGCGGCGGCAATAGCTGCCGCCGACGCTGGGCTAGCATTCTCGGAAGCCTACGGTGTTACATTGTTCCAGGCGGCGCTGCTCTTGGATAAGGCCGAAGCGACAGCCGACCTCGCCGAGCAACATGCGCTTTTCTCGGAAGCCGCGGCGATCGCGCGCAATCAGGGCGCCGAATTCTACGTCCGCCGCTCAGCTATTCTCCGCTCAACCGCAGGCGCGCGATGCGAAAAGGATGTGACACAATGGCAGTACCGACTGCCGCCCGTGAAAATTTGAGCCGCGGCGAGCGGAAGATTTCGTTATGCACAGATTGATCGATGGTGTCGAAAAGGCGGCGGTCAGTCCCACGCAAACGAACTTAAACGACCGGAAAAGCGTTCTGCTCAAGTGGGTTGCATCGTGTAATTTGCCACACCACTGTTTTACTCGCCGGACGTACTTCTGCCGAAACTAAGGGTCATAATGATCGTGAGCGATTTAGGTGAATGCGAGTCTTACGAGCAACTGCCGTTTGCGCGAATAAAGGTATGATAGAGTGAGTTGGGAACATGAGATCCAGCAGGCGGCCAGTACGGTGCTGTAAGGAACCGCCACCGATACTGATCGATTGCAGTTGTGAACGAGGCCGGGGAGGCTCCGGTCGTGTGGACAGACGATCAAGCGACGAGGCCGAAACATGACGTCACAAGACGAGATTTTCGAGGTCTTCACGCGTAGTTACGATCGGCAAAAGCAAACCGAGTTTTCGCTGAAGCAATACCTCGAAAACTGCCGGACCGATCCATTAGTCTACGCCAGTGCTGCCGAACGGATGATGGCAGCAATCGGCGAGCCCGATTTCATCGATAGCTCGAAAGACCCGCGCATTAGCCGGATTTTTCTCAACCGGACTGTGAAGGTATACCCAGCCTTCAAGGACTTCTTCGGGCTCGAAGAAACAATCGAGCGCATCGTGGGTTTTTTCCGGCACGCAGCCCAAGGGCTCGAGGAGCGCAAGCAAATCCTCTACCTGCTTGGGCCGGTTGGCGGCGGTAAATCTTCGCTCGCCGAACGCCTCAAGGAATTGATGGAGCAGCGTCCGGTTTACGTGCTGAAGGCTGGCGATGAAATCAGCCCCATCTTCGAGAGCCCGCTCGGACTGTTCGATCCGAACACGATGGGTGCCGCGCTGGAGGAGAAGTACGGTATTCCGAAGCGCAAGCTGACCGGCCGCATGAGCCCCTGGGCTGTTAAACGGCTCGACGAGTTCGGCGGTGATATTTCCAAATTCTCCGTCGTCCGCGTGAACCCGTCGCGCTTGCGTCAGGTCTGCGTGTCCAAGACAGAGCCGGGTGACGACAACAACCAGGACATCTCGGCGCTGGTCGGCAAAGTCGATATTCGCAAGCTGGAATTCCATGGCCAGAGCGATGCGGACGCCTACTCGTACTCGGGCGGCCTCAATCGTACGACGCAGGGCATGCTCGAATTCGTCGAAATGTTCAAAGCGCCGATCAAGATGCTTCATCCGTTGCTTACTGCGACGCAGGACGGCACCTACGTCGGCACCGAGAATGTCGGCGCCCTGCCATATCAGGGCGTGATCATTGCCCACTCGAACGAGAGCGAATGGCAGACCTTCCGCGCTAATAAAAACAACGAAGCATTCCTGGATCGAATTTGCGTGATCCAGGTGCCTTATTGCCTGCGCGTTTCGGAAGAGCAGAAGATCTACGAGAAGCTGCTTTCCACGTCGGAAGTTTCCAAGGCACCCTGCGCGCCTGGCACTTTGCAGATGCTTGCACAGTTCTCGGTTCTTACCCGCTTGAAGGAGCATGAAAACTCCAGCCTGTACTCGAAGATGCGCGTGTACGATGGCGAGACCCTGAAGGACACCGATCCGCACGCCAAGACGATACAGGAATACCGCGATGCGGGCGGCATCAACGAGGGCATGGACGGTACCTCCACGCGCTTTGCCTACAAGGTGCTGTCGGAGACCTTCAACTTCGACACGCACGAAGTGGCGGCCGACCCGGTGCACCTGATGTTCGTGCTCGAACAATCGGTGCGCCGCGAACAGCTGCCGGAAGATCGCGAGGACCGCTACATCGAGTTCATCAAGGAGGAACTCGCGCCCCGGTACGCCGACTTTATCGGCAACGAGGTGCAAAAAGCTTACCTCGAGAGCTACTCGGAGTTCGGCCAGAACCTGTTCGACCGGTATGTGTCTTACGCCGATGCCTGGATCGAAGACCAGGATTTCAAGGATCCCGACACCGGCAACCTCATGAACCGTCAGGTACTCGACCAAGAGCTCTCGAAGATCGAGAAGCCCGCTGGCATCGCGAACCCCAAGGACTTCCGCTACGAGGTTGTCAAGTTCTCGCTGCGAGCTCGCGCCCGCAATGGGGGCAAGAACCCAAGCTGGACCTCATACGAGAAAATCCGCGAGGTCATCGAGAAGCGGATGTTCAGCCAGGTCGAAGATTTGCTGCCGGTGATTTCGTTCGGTGCCAAGAAGGACGGCGAGACTGAAAAGAAGCACGAGGAGTTCGTGACGCGCATGGTTTCGCGCGGCTACACTCCCCGGCAAGTCCGCCGCCTGGTCGAGTGGTACATGCGAGTAAAGAAGGCGGGCTGAAATAAGGGAGTGGGGCAGAAGACCGCCACATCGACTACGGCCTCTACCCCCTCCTTCCCCACTCCGACTGCGGAGCAAGAATGGATATTGTTGATCGCCGCCTCAATCCGAAAGCCAAGAGCCTTGGCAACCGGCAACGCTTTCTACGCCGTGCGAAGGGAGAGATCCGCGATGCGGTGCGCGAAGCCATCAAAAAGCGCCGCATCTCCGAGGTGGAGGGCGGCGAAAACGTCCGCATTCGCTCAAAAAGCCTGCGTGAGCCCTCGTTCGGCCTCGGACAGGGGGCGGGTCAGCGTGATTTCGTGCTGCCGGGCAACCGCCAATATTCGGTAGGCGACGTTATTCGCAAGCCGGAAGGCGGCGGTGGATCCGGCTCCAAGGGTAGCCCCGACGGGTCTGGCGACGACGACTTTGTGTTCAATCTGACCCGCGACGAATTCCTCGACATCTTCTTCGAGGATTTGAAGCTACCCAACCTCGTCAAGGCCAAGCTGAAGGATATGCGTGCACCGCAGCCGATCCGCGCGGGGCATACCACCGATGGGCCGCCGGCTCGATTGAACCATACGCGCACGATGCGGAAAAGCATGGCCCGGCGCATTGCGTTGCATCGGCCGCGTGTCAAGGAACTGGACGAACTCGAGGCCGAGATCGCTGCGCACGAAGCACGTGATCCGCGCGATGAAGCTCACATTACCGCATTGAAGGCGCGCCTCGCCCGCCTCGAATATTTGCGCAAGGTGGTCGCCTATATCGATCCGCTCGATCTGCAGTACAACCGCTTCGAGCGCCGTCCGAAGCCGAAGACGCAGGCCGTGATGTTCTGCCTGATGGACGTTTCGGCCTCGATGACCGAGCCGTTGAAGGACCTCGCCAAGCGCTTCTTCATGTTGCTCCACCTGTTTCTCACGCGGCACTATGCCGAGGTCGATGTGGTCTTCATCCGGCACACCACGGAGGCTCAGGAAGTCGACGAGGAGACGTTCTTCAAAGCGACAGAAACGGGTGGAACGATCATTTCCACGGCGCTCGATCAGATGATGAAAATCGTCAAGGATCGCTACTCGCCGTCGGACTGGAATATCTACGCGGCGCAAGCCTCCGATGGCCACAACTTCGACGATGATATGCAGAAGTGTTTGCACATACTCGAAGGCGAGATTCTACCGTGCACCCAGTACTACGCCTATATTGAGGTTGGCCAAGAGGACGGGATGCAGAGCATGTCGAGCGTGGCGTGGTCCGGTTATGAGGAAATCGCCGAGCGCAACGATCACTTTGCGATGCGTCGCGCCTCTTCACCATCCGACATCTATCCCGTGTTCCGCGAGCTTTTCGCTACGTCCGACATGCGTGGCCAGGGAGCACGTCCATGAACGCTCCATTCCGCAATATCGAGCCGGGCGTCGAGCCCTTGTTCAAGGGCGCCGAATGGGATTTCGATCTCGTCAAAAAAACCTACGATTCGATCGAGAAGATCGGTGTCGGCGAAATGGGCCTCGACATCTACCCGAACCAGATCGAAGTCATCACCGCCGAGCAGATGCTGGATGCGTACGCGTCGATCGGCATGCCGAACATGTACCGGCACTGGTCGTTCGGAAAGCACTTCGCGCGCGAAGAGGGCATGTATCGCAAAGGCGGCCGGGCGCTGGCCTACGAGCTTGTGATCAACTCGAACCCCTGCATCAATTACATCATGGAAGAGAACACCATGACGATGCAGACGCTCGTCATGGCACACGCCGCGATGGGCCATAACCACTTCTTCAAGAACAACTACCTGTTCAAGCAATGGACCGACGCTACTTCGATCCTGGATTATCTTGCATTCGCCAAGGAATACGTGGCCGAGTGCGAGGAGAAATATGGCGT
>JANOOW010000321.1:0-1723 GCA_031421555.1 Hyphomicrobiaceae bacterium
CTTGTGGACACTGCCTGCCACCCGCGGTTCCTCGGCCTTCGCCTTGCGTCCCTTGCTGGGCGGCTCGGGCGAGGCAACAACATCTTCGACCGGCATCTTAGCATCCCGCAACGCGAGAAAAGCCTGCCGCAACTTCTCGAACTGTGGATGCTGGGGGTGCAGTTTGCGCAGATAGGTATCGGGGTCGGCGGCGGCCGTAACTTCGTCGAGCACGCGCTTCGGCGGTAGTAACTGGGCGCGGCGATCGAGGTAGCTCGACAACTGTGTCGGGTCGGCGCGGCCGCCGCGCGCGTGACGGGCATATTTGAGAGCCGCGACACTCAACTTCAGCTCGAGTTCCGCGAGCTGTTCGGCTGAATTCTCCGCTGGAACTGCTGCCGGAACGTCGAAATCGGCGGCCTTCAGGCCCCAATCGTCGGCGCGGCGTAGCTCGCCAAGCAGCGATTGGCCGCGCGGCGTCAGCGCAGTCTCACCGACCCAGAACGGCTTCGCGCCTTCGATCCCATAAGCCCGTTGGAGGGTTAGGCGTTCGTCCTTGCCGAAAGCGGCTGAGGCGCGTGTCAGGCGCTGGCGAACGTCACCCACGATCGGATCGATCTGCACGGTGACCAGCGGAACGGTTTCGACCAATGGAGTAAGCGGCGCCAGATTGATGGGAGCGCTCTGCCCGGTCGCGGCTTCGGCCGGCATCGGTGTCGCAGGTATGGCAACAGCTGGTACGGGCGGCGTCGCCGCATCGGGCTTCGTCTCGTCCGGGACGCTCGTCTGCGTCGGCGCCGGCAAGGGCTCAAGCTCGGTGCTGGTAATCTCGGATTTGCGCGAGGGACCATCTTCGGCGGCAGCGTTGTCGTTCAGCACCCCGGCCGACAGCAGGGTGACAACAGAACACAAGCCCAGGGCCGACCGCAAACGCATTGACATCACTCCGAACGAGCTGCGGACGCGAGCCGGCAGCTGAGCGCTTGAACAGCCAGAGAATTAGGGCGCAGACACGGCAGAGGACGTGAAGTGATCAGGTCGCCGGCATTTATTTGCAGTAGGCGCGGCTAGTCATAGCCACGCCTCTTTTTCTTCGTATCTACGCTGATAATCGTTTAGCTCGCGTGTTGTTCGAGGCCGTAGTCTTGCATCTTGCGATAAAGCGTCGAGCGGCCGATCTTCAGGCGCTTGGCGACTTCGGTCATGTGGCCGCGATAGCGCCCGAGCGCGAGGCGGATCATGTCGGCTTCCATCGCTTCGAGCGTGCGGATTTCACCCGCGTCGTCGATCGCCGAGATGCCGAGCGAGTTGCGGTTCAAGGCGCCTGCAACGGTAACGGTTTGCGGTACCGCAGCTTCGGCCCCCAGGACGGCAGGGCCGGTGTAGGCGGGCGGCTTCTGCAACACGGTAGGCGCCTCGGGCATCTCAGCCGTGAAGCCGTCGACGTGCGCTGCGATCTGCGGGAATTCAGAGACGCCAAGCACGGGGCCATCAGCCAGCACGACGGCGCGGAACACGGCATTCTCCAACTGGCGCACGTTGCCGGGCCAGCTGTAGGACGTGATCAAGCGCAGCGCATTGTCGGTCAAGCCGCCGATGCGCTTGCCTTCTTCGGCGGCAAATCGGGCCAGGAAGTGTGTCGCCAGCTCGGGCACGTCGCCGATCCGCTCGCGCAGTGGCGGCACGAAAATCGGGAACACGTTCAAGCGGTAGTAGAGGTCCTCGCGAAACTTGCCATCTTTGA
>JANOOW010000322.1:0-3144 GCA_031421555.1 Hyphomicrobiaceae bacterium
TCATGACCGCCGGTGTAGAATTCGCAGTCGATGCCGCGTGGCGCCAAGTACTCCGTCGCGATCGCGCGGGCAGGAGCGTAGATCGTTTCCGCAAACAGCACGTGGTCGCCCGGCTTAAGGACCGCCAGCAGCGGATGCGCGCAAGCAGCCAAGCCACTGCCGAACAGCATCGTCCGTGCGCCGCCCTCGATCTCGGTAATGGCATCCTCAAGCGCGAACGATACGGATGAGCCCGCGGTGCCGTAGGTCCAGACCCGCTCGCCCGTGGCCTTACGATCGGCGAGTTCCAAACGCACGCCGATGTTACGGTAGAGCACTGTCGACGTGCGCACGACCGGCGGGTTCACAGGCGATGTATCGCCGCCCAGATGATCGCGGCCGGCATGCACCATCCGCGTGCTCAGGCGCTGCGTCTTGTTATCGCTCATGAGGTGCTGGTCCTTGCAGAGTTGAAGTCGCGTCGACAAAAGCCTAGCCACCAGCTGCAGTCCTGGCGAGCCTAGCTGTACGCTTGTGGCAGGCAAAAAAACAAACGGTGACGCTTCATTCCGCTCCCTACTCCCTATCGCCCACTTCTCACTCGCGCTTCCACCATTGCCGCGACGAACGCCCGGCAGCTTTGGCCGACTGCGCCGCCGTGGCGAACGGCGGTCGCGTTGACGGCCGAGATGAAGCCATCGTCCAACGTCGACCGGCCATCGCCAATGCGAGCGGAAAATGCCGATACACACGCGCCGGCGATCCCTTTCGCATCGAGCGCTGGCAGGCGCGTTACCCCGGCTTCATCGATACCGCGATCGGCGTCGTTCACAACCACGGCGAATACGGGGTACTTCACGGGCGTGTCCGGATTTCCGCCGAGCAACCCGCCATGGGAGGCCGTCACCGCGATGTGCCCAATGTCGTCCGGCGTTACCAGCGAGATCGAGTCGAGCACGATCACACGCACGCCGGCGCGGCCAAGTTCGGGTCTTTCGGCGCGCACTTCCAACTCCGGCGCAGGCTTCGAAGCGGGAACTTTGGCCGCCTTACACAGGATTGCGAGTGCTTCGGCGCATTGCATGGCGGGCACAAGACCGAGAGCTCGAGCTGGATTATTCACGAATGACAAACGTCCATGCTCGTAACTGTGCTGGCCTTGACCGATGCGGGCGGAGCGATGCGACAGGCACGCGGCAGGTATGCCGTGACCCGCCAATAGTTCGAGGCCCGTGATGCCCGCGAACTCGCGGCCGATACCCGCATCGTTGAGGATTACCGCGCCAGTTCCCATGGTCGCCGCGTACCAGCCAGCGTACCGCCCGCCGTGTGACGCCGCAACAACAGCCGCGCCGGCATGCTCGATCTTCAGATGAGTCACGCTGTCGAGAATGAAGGGCGCGCCGTTCACTCGCCGCGCCTCTGTCTACCGGCCGCCATGCCGCCCCCCGCTTTAGCCGCCCGCTTGGCGGCGCACTTCGATGGACAGCGATCCATGCACATCGCGAACCTGCGCGCGGCACCGCTAGCCTTGGTAGAGCAAATGTTATTGCAGCGAGCCTGGCAACCTTGCGCATCAGCTGCCTGCGTGAACGGGAAGTTCATCACCGCAATCGTCAATGCGACAGCACCGGATACGATCAGAGTACCACGATGAAGCATGACGCATCCACTCCATTTTGCGCCGTGAGCGTGCTATAACAGACAAATGCCTCCCTCGACCGCTTGTCAACTGCCCAGCGAATGGCAGCCACCACGATGGCGGGGCAATCGTCCCTTGATTTTCGGTCCGATGCCCTCGAAAGTCGGGAACGAACTTTCACAGGAGACCCCATGGCTCTGAAGCCCAAGCTGTCGGCGGCAGGCGATAATCTGCGGCGATCGACCGAGCTGTATCGCACCATGGTGCGCATCCGCGCGTTCGAGGAAGCAGCGCTCGCCGCACACAAAGATGGCGAGATACCCGGCCCGCTGCATGTTTCGATTGGCCAGGAGGGCGTGGCAGCTGGCGTTTGCATCAACCTGCGCAAAGATGATCGCCTGACGTCGAACCATCGGGGTCACGGCCACGCGATCGCAAAAGGTGCCGGCCCAACGCGCATGATGCTCGAACTGTACGGACGCGAAGGCGGCTACTGCGGTGGCAAGGGCGGCTCCATGCACATCGCCGATTTCTCCGTCGGCATGCTGGGTGCGAACGGCGTGGTCTCCGGCGGCATCCCGATTGCGGTCGGCGCGGCGCAAGGGCTCAAGATGCTGAAGTCCAGCGCGCTTGCCGTCTGCATGTTCGGCGATGGGGCGATCAACCGGGGACCTTTCCTCGAGGGATTGAACTGGGCTGCACTCTACAAGTTGCCGGTGCTGTTCGTATGCGAAGACAACGGCGTCGCAGCCTTCACCGCGACCGCGAGTGTCACAGCCGGACCGGGTGTGATCGCACGTGCCGAGGCGCTCGGCGTGCCTGGGCTATCCGTCGATGGTAACGATGTCATCGCCGTCGACGATGCGACGGCTAAGCTCGTCGCTGAGATCCGCGCCGGAGCCGGGCCACAAATTTTGCACGCCAAGACGTATCGCTGGACGGGTCACACCTCCACCGATGCTGCCGCCTGGCGCGACCCCCAAGACGTCGAGGCGGGCAAAGCGAAGTGTCCGATCGCCCGGCTGGAAAAACTGCTGAGTGATCGCGGTGTCGAGGCTTCCGGCATCGCGCTCATCGCCAAACAAGCACAATCTGAAATGGAGGAAGCACGCGCGGCATCCAAGTCTGCTCCCTGGCCAAAACCCGAAACCGCCTATGCCGACGTTCAAGATGTGGGAGCCGTTGCATGCCCGAAGTGAACGGCAAAGAAGTGACATTGATCGAAGCCGGGCGACTGGCAGCCCTGCAGGAGATGCGCCGCGATCCGACCGTCTGGGTGCTCGGCGAAGACGTCGCGCGCGGCGGTTTGTGGGGACAATACAAAGGTTTTCTCGACGAGTTCGGCGCGGAGCGCGTCGTCTCCACGCCGATCTCGGAATCCACCATCATGGGTGCGGGCCTGGGTGCGGCGCTCGTCGGCACGCGGCCGATCATCGAGATGCGCATCTTCGATTTCGTGATGTGCGCGATGGACGAACTGGTCAACCAGATCGCCAAGGTGCGCTACATGTTCGGCGGTCAGG
>JANOOW010000323.1:0-4479 GCA_031421555.1 Hyphomicrobiaceae bacterium
AGACCGCCATCCCCGCCAGACCGCAGAGCACGGATAGCCACAGCGCCATCCGCACCGAGCGCCGCACCTCGCGCACCGCATGCTGGCGGCGGCCCAGCTCGGCGGCAATCAGCGGGGCGCAGGCCGCGGTCAGGCCCGAAAAGCACCACATCATCAGCCCGAACAGCGAGATCGCCAGGCTGGAGGCCGCCAGCGCCTGCTCGCCCAGCCGTGCGACAAAGATCACATCGAGTGCATAGACCAGCATCTGCAGGAGATTGGCGAGCGCCAGCGGCCCCGCCAGCCGCAGCGTCGCGCGCGCCTCGCCGCGCCAGAGAGATGAGTGCCCCTGCGTCATAAGGCCGCGCGGGATAGGAGCGCGGGGGGTGACGGGCAACGTCAAGGTCTCGCGAGGAGGTTTTTCGCCCAAGCTTGCGGCATGCTTGCCACAGCCATGGCAAGCGACGAATGCGCAGCAGAACCCGAGATCGATGGTGGAAGTGCGGGGGGTGCGCGTTGCGGTGAAAGCCATAAGCTGGCATTCTCGACCACGAAAGCCGTGCGTCTCCTCGTTTTCATAAGGCAATGACATGATTGGTATGCGAGATCGTTCAACAGCGTCGAGTTTGCCCAAATCAGCTTCGATGACGGCGTGCTTGACCTGCTTTTGGCTGATTGCAGCCACTCCTTCCGCCCGTGAACCGCAAGCCACGTACTTGCCGCAAGGCAGCTGGACCATGGCCGGTGAAGACGGCCGATGTGTTCTGTCGCGCACGTTCGCATCGGGACAGTCGTCGATCGTATTGAAAATCGAACCCATGCTGCTCGGCTCGGTGGCCCAGCTTTCGGTTCTCGATGGCGCGCGAACAGGCAAGATGAGCTCTGAGAAAATTCGTTTGGGTACAGCAGCTGGACAGCAGATTGAGCAGTTCGACGCCGAGTCTTTCGACTCACGAGATGGCGTAAATCGAGTCCGCCGGATGTGGGTCTCCCGCGATTTGCTTGATCGCGCCGCCGCAAGCGGTTCGTTGGTCGTCACATCTCGGCGCGCATCCGATGGTTCGATGCAGCTACCACTTCCTCAGCTGAAGCAAGGCATGGCCGTGTTGCGGCAGTGTGAGCAGGCGATTCTTGAAACTGTCGGACTTCCCAAAGGCGAACTTGCCCTGATTGCACAACAGGCCAAGGTACCGCCAATGATGATCCGGCGAACCGCGGACGAAATAGCCGAGCAGTCCCGGGGCGATCAGGAGGATTTTGCCGTAGCGCGCTGGATTGTGGGAGCGGATGGGCGGGCGACAAGTTGCGGGCTGGTGCACCGTGCGCAAAGTCCGGTTCTCAATGGACAAGCGTGTCATGCTTGGGGGCCGTTGCGATTCGTGGCTGCCAAAGATTCGGCGGGCAAACCCGTTCGCGGCTTGGCGTTCACTATCGAGCGGTGGCATCCACGAGAGTTCTACCCGCGATAACTTCGGACGAAACGAAAAGGGCGGCCCTTGCGGACCGCCCTTCCATCCGCGAATGCTTCAAGACACCCGCGAAACTCGTAATGGATCCTGAAACGAGTTCAGGATGACGCAAGGCGTAAAGGCGCGCGGTTACCCGCGCGCCAACGCTTGCGTCACTTGATCTCGACGGTGCCGCCGGCGGCTTCGACCTTGGCCTTGATCTCTTCGGCTTCGGCCTTGTTGACGCCTTCCTTGATCGCCTTGGGGGCGCTCTCGACCAGGGTCTTGGCTTCGGTCAGGCCGAGCTGCGTGATCGCGCGGACTTCCTTGATGACCTGGATCTTCTTGCCGCCGTCGCCGGTCAGGATGACGTCGAATTCGGTCTTCTCTTCGACCGCTTCGGCGGCGGCCCCGCCACCGGCGGGTGCGGCCACCGCGACGGCGGCAGCGGCGGAAACGCCCCACGCTTCTTCGAGCGCCTTGGCGAGATCGGCCGCCTCGAGGACGGTCAGCTTCGAAAGGTCTTCAACCAGCTTGGCAATATCGGCCATTTTACACACTCCATCTGTTGTTGGGTGCCGGGGCGCTTCGGTTTGAAGCGCTTGGCCGGCGGAATTCATTCGAACAATCGGTTAGGCGGCTGCTTTGGCGGCATAGGCAGCAAAGACGCGCGCCAGCTTGGCCGCCGGGGCGGTTGCGAGCTGGGCGAGCTTGGTCGCCGGGGCCTGGACGAGGCCGACGATCCGGCCGCGCAGTTCGTCGAGCGAGGGCAGCGAGGCGAGCGCCTTGATCCCGTCCGCGTTCAGAACCTGCGAACCCATCGAACCGCCGACGATTTCCAACTTGTCGTTGGTCTTGGCGAATTCGACCGCGATCTTTGCCGCAGCCACCGGATCGACCGAAGTCGCCAGCGCCACCGGACCGGTGAGCAGGTCACCGATCCCGGCATAGTCCGTGTTCGCAATGGCCAGCTTGGCCAGAGAGTTCTTGGAAACCCTGAACGAGGCACCGGCATCGCGCATCTTCACGCGCAAGGCCGTGGACTGGGCCACCGACATGCCGAGGTTGCGGGTGACGACCACCACGCCGACCTCGTTGAAATTGTCGCTCAGCGCGGCGACCGCAGCGGCTTTCTGCGAACGATCCATGCTAACTCCTTCACGATGGTCCCCTGCGCGAAGCCGGCGACCGGGCTGCGTTGTCCGCACATGCAAATGCACGAGCGGGCGAGTCCGTTGAGAGGGGAAGGAGGGCGCATGGGTAACGCCAAAGCAGCCCTCGCGAAAGGCGCTGCAAATTGTCTCTGTCCCCGTCTAGGCTGGAAATTAAGCGGTGGCAGACCCACCGCACCAACTGTCTCGGACGGATGATCGGCGAAGGTCAGTCCGCCGGTCGGAGCGGGCCAATGGCGGCAAACCGCGCGCGAGTCAAGGCTCGGACCAGATCGCCAGCTGGTTGTGATTGTGCCAGCCGTCGATCGCCACGTCCTCGCCGGGCGCGGTTTCGCGCGGGGCGTCGAGCGGGATATAGCGCATCACCCAGTGGCGGCTGTCGTCGCTGCCCGGCGGGTTCTCATAGATCAGGCCGGGGCCCACGGTCAGCCTCAGCCACTGGACCACCCCGGTGATCGGCCCGCCGTGGGCGGTGACCCGCACCCGGGCGCGGCCGGGGACGGGGATTGCGGCGGTGAAATCGAACGCGAACAGGTCGGCCGGGTCGCTGCGGACGGTCAGGCGGCGGGTCGGCGGCTTGAACTTGTGGACCGCTTTGACGTGGCGGTTGAAGGGGCCGAGGTCGAAGCCTTCGATCTCGCCGATGGCCGCGCTGGCCTGCGGCTTTTCCACCAAGGCCACGCGGATTGCTGCGGCCGGGGGCAGGATCGCCGGATCGGGCGCGCACAGTTCCGTCCGGGCATGGCGCAGCGCGGCGATCACGCCTTCGCCCAGCAGATTGTCGGCAAAGATTTCCGAGACGAGCAGCTCCGCCCCGCCGCCCAGATCGCGGTTCCGGTCGAGCTTGCCCGAATGGAGCGCGAACACCGTCACCTTTTCGGCCAGGCCATTGGCGGCGACGATCTCGCGCGCGGTTGCCGCCAGCATCGGATTGGCTTCGCAGGCATAGACGTGGGCGGCCCCGGCGCGCGCCGCCATCATCGCCAGCAGCCCCGATCCGGTGCCGATGTCGAGCACCCGGCGGCCCGGCGCGGCCAGGGCGATGGCCTGGGCATAGGCGGCGTTGCGCGCGGTATCGCGCAGCATCGAATCGTGGAAACCCGGAACCTCGCCCGCCGTGATCATCTGGGTGATCGCGTCCATCAAGTGGTCGTCGGGCCGCTCGGCGCGCATCTTGCGGACCATGTCGAGCGCGGCCGCCCCTTTGCCATCGGCCACCAGCTTTTGCGCGATGGCGAGGAAGTGGCTGGGGTGTTCGTGGAGCGAGCGGCGGCGGGTGGTACTCATCGGCGCACTCCCTCATCCACCTTCCCGATTTGCGATGGGTCCGGCCGGGGCAATAACGAGGCTCCAGCGCAATGGACAGCGGTACCTTATCTCCGGCGCGGACGACGCCTCCGCTGCTGCGCCCGGCGGTGCTCGACCGGATCGAACAGGTCGCGATCATAGAGCGCCTGCTCGCCGAAGACGGGGCCTACCGCGCGTTGATGGGCCGGGTGCGCTACCGGCTGATCCCCGGGGTGTTCTGACCGCCGCGCCAATCCTCCCCAGCCGTTTGACAGGCTGGCCCGCCCTCCCTATATGCGCCCCTCGCTCGACGCTTCGAGCAAGGCGGGTCCATGCGCGGGGGCCTGCCACGGAAGGAAGCGGCGAGTATTCCGACTGACGCGAAGGCTGCGGGCCAATGGCTCCCGGAAGGGGTGCCGTTTGTCGTGCGGCCTTTTGTCGTCGGAGGGCTGCTTTCACCCGCGCGCGTACGTTTTCGCCGGTTTTCCGGCACAGGCAAGAGGCACGATCCCCTCCATGGCAACCAAGACCAAGTCGGCCCCCGCGGCTGCTCCGCTCACGCGTTCTTCGGCCAAGAAGCGCATCCGCAAGAT
>JANOOW010000324.1:0-15208 GCA_031421555.1 Hyphomicrobiaceae bacterium
GCCTTGGCGCTCCCGTCCAGCGGCGCGTCTGCCGTCCGAACAATGTTGAAACTACAGGCAATGTATTTAGATAGAGTAAATACCAAATCTCTATGTATTAACGGATAGCAACTTATCGGCGGGATGAGGGTTAATACACAATTACTCACAACTAAACGCCAGCATGTCCCCGGCAAAAGATCATCTTCGATTAAATCAACTTCAGTTTTGATCAATTTGACGGTTAACGTTTCGTTTTTCCGAGTATATATTTCCGGAAAAAAGCTATTATACATTACATTTACTTCCGGTGCATAGCAGCAAACCCAGCGGAATACTCGCAGGGAAGATTCAAATAACAGCGGCGGCATGCCAAGAGTTTTCTCTAAATTTTACGGATGTCAGTTGGCCTAGAAGTAACCGCTCGTTTGCAGTTTCTTCACCAATCTTGGGCGATAACAGAAGCTCACGTCAGAGCCCGAAGGACACTGATCACCATGACAGCCTCTCTCAAATCACCAGGCCGCAGTCTTTCGAGCCCCATTTCTGCAATGCTTGCCGCAGCGGCCGGTTTGAGCGCACTGATCATCGAAGCGCCTGCAGCACGTGCCGATGACTTGATCGTCAAGTACGATCAATCGCAACTGCTACGGCTGCCACGTCCTGCCGCAGAAATTATAATCGGCAACCCGACGATCGCCGACGTTTCGGTGCAAGGTGGCAATCTTCTGGTAATCACGGGCAAGTCATTCGGGATCACCAACATCATTTCGTTGGATGCGGACCGCAACATCATCCAAGACCAACGCATTCTCGTGCAGCGCGATGAGGTCAAAGTGGTCAATCTGCAAAAGGGACCAAAGCGGGAGAGCTACAACTGCTCACCGCAGTGCAACCCTTCGGTTACGATCGGCGACGACAGCGCATACTTCGAAAACGTAGTAAAGAGTACCACGTCGAAGATGAAGACCTCCGAATCGAGCGCAGAGGGCGGTGGCTCCAGCGGCCAGTGAACCGGTTCAAATCGGCACGGCGTAGGACGAAACGTTAAGTTTATACTTACGCCGGGGCCCTTCTCAACACGTCGTTTATGTTTTTAGTGTTTGCTGACCGAGCTAGTTTGATTTCGTTGAAGCTCGGGGTTACGGCATGTCCAAGTTCGCTTCTGAAGTTTTGTGCGTGAAGGCGCGCCGCGCCGCAGCCGCTTGGCGGCGCGACGATAGCGGTTCGACTGCAATCGAATTCGCGATGGTCTCTGGACCATTCCTCGCGCTGCTGTTCGGCATCATGGCCGTCGGCTTGTTCTTTTTCACCACGTTCTCGACCGAAAACGCGGTCGAGCAGGCTGCTCGTCCCTTGCGCACCGGCGAGGCGCAAAATGCTGGCAAAACCAAGGACCAATTCAAGAAGGACGTCTGCGACAAGCTGCCGGCGTACGTAGATTGCGACGGTAAGCTTCGCATCAACGTGCAGAAGTTCGCGGTCGGCGAAGCCATTGTCGCGCCCGCCTGCGTGGATGCTGGCGGTGCGCTCGTGCCACCAGGCGGCACGCCTTATATTGTCGGCGCGCGAAACGAGATTATGCTCGTCACCGCGTGCCTAGAATGGAACCTGGCTGCTCTGATACCCTTCCTTGAAGTCGGGCACATGACCAATGGCGCAGCGCTGATCCAGGCATCGACCACTTTCAAGATCGAGCCCTATTGAGCCGCACCGTGGCTGACGAGTGACCGGCACCTCGATAACCTATGGAACGAATACCATGAAACACTCATTCTCGGCGGCCGTTTTGCTCAACGCTCGTACTTGCCTACTGCGCTGGAAAAGTGACAAACAGGGTATGGCTGCGATCGAATTCGCCATGATCGTGCCGATCATGCTCGCAATGTTCATAGGCACGATCGAGTTTAGCCAGGCCATAACGGTCGATCGCCGCATCACGCAGATCGCGAGTTCTACGGCTGATCTCGTTGCTCGCGAAAAAACCATTACCACCGGGCAACTCAACAATATTACTGAAATCGCCAAAGTACTGATGAGGCCCTATTCAACGACACCACTGCGTATCACGCTCACGAGCGTTGGCGCCAATATCACAACACCGACAACGCAGAAGGTTTGCTGGACCCACAATTTCCAGGGAGGCGCGACATCGCGGGCGAAAAATTCCTCATACACCTTGCCAGACGGCATAGTTGACGCCGGTGGCAGCGTCGTCATGGCAGAAGTATCATACGAGTATACTCCGTTGATCTTCTCGTATTACATGCCCGGCATTACGACTCTGAAAGACAAGTTCTATCTAAAGCCCCGTCAATCAGCGCAGATCCAGATCGATTCCGATCCGATCTGCGTGCCGTAAGATAGGAGAGGGGGAGAATTCTGCCCCTTGACTGCCGACCGATCTATCTCTCTCCGGTATATGTATTATACACCCCCGCGCCCGAATGTGCGATTGCGTCCGCACACTCCCTAATCGTATGGTCCGCTCCACCAGGGGACACAAACGAATTGGGCGGGACACATGGGGCGACGCTCCGAGCACACACCTGACGCGCTGCGCGAACTCATCGTCGAGGCTTGCGAAGCGATCATCTCGGAAGGTGGATTGGCCGGCCTTTCCGCCCGCGAAATCGCAAAGCGTGTCGGCTATTCTCCCGGCACGATCTACAACGTCTTCGATAGTCTCGACGATCTCATTCTTCAGGTCGAAGCGCGCGTGCTGGATGGACTCGATGCCCGGCTTGCCGCTCTGACGAACGAGGGTTCGACTGATGACCGCATCCTAAGCCTCGCGCGTGCGTATCTCGCATTCACCACCGAGCGGCCGCGGCTGTGGAACTTGTTATTCGAACATCACTTGCCCTCCGCGATGCAGGTGCCGTCATGGTACCAGCACAAGCTGGATCAGCTTCTCCATCGCGTGGAAGTCGTGGTCCGCCCGCTCGTTCGCGATCATGATCCCGCCAGTGCAAAACGGGCAGCACGCGTTCTGTGGGCCGGCGTTCATGGCATCACCTCGCTGGCGACGGCCGATAAGCTTTCGAGCGTAACGCCGGAGGATGCGGGAGCGCTCGTAGATGACTTGGTTCGCAACTACCTTGCCGGCCTAGCCTATCGGCCTGGCTGGGATCACCAGCGTCTCAAAGCGGTCGGATAACGCGCTGGAGCTACTTCACCGGCGCTACGGCTGGCGACGGGATGGATCCTGTCGTGATTTGTGCGGGCACCGTAGAAGGCAGTGCCGATCCATCCGCTCTCGTCATCGCACCCTCGGGCGCCTCCGGTTGCTCCGCAGCCAACTGGATAACCCGAAACCACGTCTGGTCCCTGGGCAGCAGCTTTTGCTGCAGGCTAGTCCACATATCGCGAGACAGGATGCCGTTCACGAACGTCTTGGCAGGCGGCGTGAACGCGAAGGCGGCAACTGTCGCCATCGCCACGACTGCGCTGTCACCCACTCGCTTGCGATCGAACAACTTCACGGCAGTGCCGAAGGACGACTTGATGCGCGTGCCCATCACGTCGACGCTGTAAATCTCATCCAAGACTAAGTGGGTCATGTACCCCATGAACATGAAACCGCCGGCGAGCCAGGCGACGCCCTCGTGACGATTGAGCACGAACTTGAAGACCACGGCGGTCAAAAACCAGAAGAAGAACGCAGCGAGGATCGAGTGCCAGATACCGCGGTGGTATGAGAACCGGTGAAAGATGGCTTGGCCGCCGTACCGCACGCCGATGAGCGTTCCGAGCCAGATCAGCCACATCTCGGCGATCGAGAACTTATAGGCGACCGTGAAAAGCACGGCGAATGAAAGGAATACAGCCAAGCCGCCGAACAAGGCCTGACTTGGCCGGCTGTCTTTGAGGTCGATGTCCGGCAAGACGCTGCCGAGCACGCCGGCCATCGTCACCGCGAGGAGGTTTTCGGGCGCTATCACGTCGGCTGCGAGCGTCAGTGTCGCCAGCGCGCCGCTCACCACCGTGCCGACAGCAATGTGCGTAGTGAAATTGGCCATGGCGCTTGCCCCTAGCTGATCGTCGAGCGTGCAAACACCCAGCTCCATCAGATTCGCCGCTCACATGGCAGTCGAACATAAGCATTTCCTGTGGACATACCTGATCCAGCAAAGATTAGGCTGCACTGTACTGGGAGCACGGAGTGCCTTGCCGGAGTACTTCCTGCCGTGACACAAGCTGGAACTGGCAGACGCAGGTATCGGGGCAGTTCGATTGAGCAGCGCAAAAATAGACATTACCCAACTAGCGATCGCGAGTATTGCCGTTGCGTTTGCCGTCATGGGTATCAAGTATCTCGCGTACCAAGTGACCGGCAGCGTGGCTCTTTACTCGGACGCGTTGGAGAGCGTCGTCAACGTCATTACGGCAATGGCCGCGCTGATCGCGATCAGGATCGCACAGCGTCCCGCCGACCGCCGCCATCCGTTCGGGCATCATAAGGCCGAGTATGTAGCCGTCGCTCTCGAAGGCGCCTTGATTTTCATCGCAGCGTTGATGATTTTGCAGCAGGCATATGAAGCCGTCGCCCACCCTCGCGCGCTCGACCAGCCTGCTTTGGGCCTGGCAATCAACGCTTCCGCAACCGCCATCAATGCGCTGTGGGCCTGGGTGCTGCTACGCCAGGGGCGCAGTCTCAGATCCCCGGCGTTGGTCGCAGACGCTTGGCATCTGCTTACCGATGTCGCGACTTCACTCGGTGTCCTGGCAGGGTTACTCCTGGCGTGGGCAACGGGATGGTCGATCCTCGATCCGGCGATGGCAGCGCTCGTTGCTGTCAACATCTTGTGGGCGGGCTGGCGCATCATAACATCGTCGGTCAGTGGACTGATGGACGAGAGTGTGACGGCCGACATCCTCGCCGAGATCCGCGCGCTGATCGCATCAAAGGCCGACGGCGCGTTGCAGGTGCACGATTTGCGCACACGCACGGCGGGCCCGGCAACATTCGTCGAGTTTCATCTCGTGGTACCCGGATCGATGACTGTCGCCCGGTCGCATGAGATATGTGATCGCATCGAACTGGCCCTGCATGAAAAGATCGGCGGAGCGCAGATCCTGATCCACGTCGAGCCGGAGGACGAGGCCAAGACGAAAGGCGCGATCGTCATCTGAGCGTTTCGAGGCGGGACGATGCGGCGGCGGCTTCACGCAGGAGTTGCCCGTAGATTTCGGCTACCGTTTCCAGTTTGCGGGCGAACGCTATCGATTGTCCCATCGAGAGCACACCGCGTTCCCAATCGCCGGTCTCATAGGCGGTCTTCTGGTGTTGGCCGGCAACAAACGGACGATAATGCTCGTAATCCTGCTCGCCGCGTGCCTCGAGGCCGGAAACGGCGCGCGCATCCCGGTTGTCCAACACGCGGTACGTATTGCGGAACGACTGCATGATAAGCCGGGTCGAACCCTCGTCGGCCTCGATCATGCGCTGCTTGTAAGCTGCACCCGCATCGATTTCCGCGGCCACCAGCATGCGCGTCCCGATCAATACCGCATCGGCGCCCATGGCGAGCGCCGCAACAACCTGGCTACCGTGACCTATGCCGCCGCCGATAACGAGTGGCAGATCGATCCGTTCGGCTGCGAGCGGCGTCTGCACCATCGTGCCGATCAATTGCAATCCGGGATGACCGCCGCACTCCGCGCCGACGATGGCGACCGCATCGACACCCAGCTTCGCAGCGCTGACGGCGTGCCGCACGGTGGATGTCTTGTGCATGATCTTCGCGCCCGCTTCCTTAAGCACGGGAAGCAAGTCCTTTGGCGGCAACCCCGACGTTTCGACAATACGTACGCCCTCATCGAGCAGGATACGCACGTGCCCCTCGAGGAACGCGTTGTCGGCGTCGCGCGGTGTCAGATAGAGATTGACGCCGAACGGACGGCCGCCCGTAAGGTCCCGGCACTTGCGCAGTTCGGCCCGGAACACGTCCGGATCGGGAAATGTACGGGCGGTGATGAAGCCCATGCCGCCGGCGTTCACGCTTGCCGCGACGTATCGTGCATCCGATAGCCACATCAGACCGCCACAGAGGATAGGGTATTCGATGCCGAACAGCTCGGTGATGCGGGTTTTGAAGCGCGTCGGACGTTCGCTCATCAGATCGGCACGGACCCGATCGACAGGCCACCGCAGACGTAAAGCACTTGCCCCGTCGTGAAGCTCGCGCGCTCATCCAGGAAGTAACCACAGGCGTGGGCGATCTCCGCCGGCGTACCCAAACGCGCGACCGGAATCTGCCTGCTGAATTCAGCGAGTTTGGCTGAACCTTCCGGATAATTCGCCATCAGCATTTCGGTCGCGATCGGACCTGGCGCGATGCAGTTCGACGTGATGCCATACTTCGCATTTTCGAGCGCCGTTGTGCGCGTCAGCGACAGGATGGCAGCTTTCGTCGCGCCATAGACACCCCGGCCTTCCTTGCCCATGCCGGCGCGTGAGCCGATATTGACGATACGTCCGAACTTTGCAGCGCGCATGCTCGGCAGCACGGCTTGTATTGCCAGCATCGGCGCACGCACGTTCAGATCCATCATCACGTCGTAGTCGGCTTGCGTGGTCTCCGACAATTCCGATACCAGCGCGATACCGGCGTTGTTGACCAATCCCGTAACGTTGTGCTGCTTTGCGATACTCGAAAGTACATCGCGCGCAGCCGATAAATCCGCCAGGTCGGCTGCCACGAATTCGCCCTCGAAGGCATCGGGCTTCGATCTGGAAACGCCGATGACAAGATGCCCCTTGGCGGTCAGATCAGCCGCGATCGCCGCGCCTATCCCGCGACTGACACCGGTAATGACAGTGATGGGCCGGGACATCTCGCATCCTTCAATCTAGGCCGGGCTCGATTGTTGACCGAGCCCGGTTTGCGATCACACGGCGATCAAACTTTCTTCGCTGGGATTTTTACAAACTCCATCGGCTCCGGATAGTAACGGAAACCGTCGCCCTGCTTGGCAAGATGCCCGTAGCCTGGCCATGGGAAGTGATAGGCCAGCATCGGCAGCTTTTGCGATGCGATCATGTCGAACACTTTCAGGCGTGACTGAACCGCCTGCTTCGGATCGGTGTCGTAGGCAAACTCGGTGCGCGGCTTTTCGGTTAACAGGATTTGGTGGTGCGTGACGTCGGCGGTATAGACGAGCGACTTAGAGCCGGACTTGATGATGAAGATCGTGTGGCCAACGGTATGGCCGGGCACACTCATCGCCTGCACGCCTGGGATCACATCCTTGCCGTCCTCGATGAACTTGATGCGATCCTTGTACGGCAGCAGATTCTGGCGCGCGTGCGCCACGAACTCCTTGCTGGCGCCAGGACCGATATTCTTCTCGTCGGTCCAGAAATCGTAGTCGGATTTGGCAACGTGAATAGTTGCGTTGGGGAAGAAGCGCTTACCCTTGGCGTCGGCCAAACCGCCCGTATGATCGATGTGGGCGTGCGAGCAGATCACGTCGTCGATCTGTGCCGGGTTGATCCCTGCCTCTTTCAAGCTTGTCAGTAGACGCCCTGTCGTATTGCCGAAGATCTTGCTCGTGCCCATGCCAGAGTCGAACAAAGCCAAACGGGACCCCGTGTTCAGCACAATGATGTTCTGTTCGAGCACGACGCTATCGAGCGGCAGAAAATTATCTCCCAGCGCCTTGGCGATTTCTTCCTTCGTCAATCCTTTCATCGAAGACGACGGTTCACCGAGCGGCAGCGGACCGTCGGACACAATCGTCACCTGGAACTCACCAACAGGAAAACGGTAGAACTGCGCAGCCTGGCCTTTCGCGAGCGGTGCCTTGGCAAATGCAGGAGCGAAACCGGTTAAGCTGCTTGCGCCAGTAACCGCCGCACCGCCTATCAAGGCGTTACGTCGCGAGATCTTGAAGTCTGACATTTCTTGTTTCCTCCACGCGTCGAGTTGATGCGCGGCCGATTGCTCGATCCGCTGCACAACCCAGACTAGTGCCGTATCAGGGAAACTTTCAATCGTTCGATTGGATGGCGGCCCGCGCTACGGACAATCCAGTGCCGCGTTTTGTCAGCCGATGATTCGACCAAAGAATAAACAGCCGACTTGGATGACATCGCCCACCGCAACAGTCTCAGGCATCAGTTCTGGGTCGGCCAGAACATCGAACGTCGCATCGGGCGACTGCACCAGGAGCCAATGAAAGCCGGCCCCGGTCTCTTCGTTCGTCAGCGCCGACTGCTCGACTACACGCCCCGTCAGTAGTGCATTCGAGGAGGGGGCGTCACTTGCACCGTCAGCGGTTGCACTCAGTTTGGGGAAAAGCCCGATCGACATGAAAGAGCGGGCCGTGGAGCCGGCGCGCGCCATCGACGCCTTATCATCCTTTGCGACAATCTTGATCTCGCGGGCGAAGCCGCTGAGCCTGACGCGTGCCTTGAACGGTATCGGCCGATCGCAATGCGCGGCGAAATCCACCGCATCGAACACAATCTGATGGGCGCCTAAACCGGTTTCGTCGTCCGGATTGACCCATGCCAGGAATGCGCCCTCGAACTCGTTATCTCCCGGACGCACGATCGCCTCGACGATTTCGACCGGGACGTCGCTCAGCCCTTCGAAAAAAGGGGTGAGTCCGGCGACGTCATTGTCCGTCAGCGCTCCTCCGCCGTCGCGTTCGCCAGTGAGGTGAAACCAGACTTCCGCACTGGTTCTCGACCGCCATATCGCATAGTCGCCGGGCCCGCATGCGAGCCGCTCGAAAGCACCAGCCGTCAACCGTTGCATCGTCTCGCGGAATGCATCGTCATCGTCGAAGTGGAATCCGATGGTCGACAAATTACTGACCATTGCTGCGGCCGATCATGGCTTGGCAACCCCGAGCGCGATCTGGAACCGGCGGGCGATCGCAGCACCGTCCTTCTCCGGTAGTGCCCACGGATCTTCGCTCAACCCTATCTTGGCTACCGCAAAGGACGGCCCTTGCGATTGGAATAGAAGCTTGATCAGCGCTGGAATGTCGGCATGTGAAGTCGCGACGAACGTGTTGGCGATACCGAAGCCTTTCGCCACCGCCACGAGATCTGTCTTGTGCGACGTCAATCCAGTTTGCCGCCCGGTTTCACCGAAGCTTTCGTTGTCCAGCACCAGAATGCCGAGGTTCTTCGGGGCCTGATCGGCGACCACGGCAAGTGAACCAATCCCCATCATCATTTCACCGTCGCCGGTCAACGCGAGAATGCGGCGGTCAGGCTGGGCAAGCGCCAGCCCCAGAGCGGTCGGCACTGCCAGTCCCATGCCGCCCCATGAATACAAGTACTCGGCGCTGTCGCCGGCGGCAAAGCAGTCCCAGGTCGCGCTGCCGAGACCGGGCACGACGAAGGCGCCGTTGCGTGCGGCAAGCAGTTCGGCGACGAACGCGCGGCGCTTGATCTTGTTGGTTCCCGATTGCGTCGTCATTTCTGCCCGAACCCTTTCGCGCCGATGATGCGCTGGCTGATCAACACCGCCACGGACTGCTGGCCGTTGAATGCCATGTCGGCCGCAGCCGCGAATGTCTCGCCCACCTGGGCCGCAATATCTACTGGGAAGCACTTGACGCCCATCGTCTCGAGCACGGTTTGCGTGCCTTGGCCCATCGGCACCTGCCATGGATTGAACTCGCCCCACTGACCGCGCATCGTGACCAGCAAGAGTAGCGGGCCGCGCAGCGTCAGCGGATAACCGACGGCATTGATGCAGTTGCCGACACCGGAGGACTGCATGGCGACCATCGCCCGTTTGCCACCGAGCCATACGCCGGTTGCGATGCCGATGCCTTCTTCTTCCGTCGTGAGCGTCACCAGCTGCATTTCCGGTGCAGCCTTCACGAGGTTCAGAAGCCGCGTCAGCCCACCATCGGGAATCGTGCAGACTGTAGATATTCTTCGCGCCGTCATGGCGGCGAACACGTCGCTCGACCAATCGTGCTCTGAAACGGGAACCTCTGTCATGGACGCGTGCTCGACCTCATGTTGATTGTTCTGGATTGCATGCTAGCGCAACAAATGCGCGGCCGTCACCCACTGCGTCGCCTGGACCGGCCAAATGCCGCCAGCTCTTCGGAAAAATTTTCTTGTAGCTTATTGCGGCTATGGGCAGTGGCGTTGCCTGGCTGCGGTTGAGCCGGCTTCGGCAAATACCGCAACGCCTGCACGACGGGCACCACGATTGCCTCCTCCATCGAGGATTTCAAGATTGATCGATAGTGCCGGTCGATGACATCCGCGCTGACGTCGCGGATGCCGATCTGTTCGAGCAGCAGACGGCACAAAGCGTCTGAGGGATGCCTGAACTGCTGCAGCACCTGCCCTTTCAACCGGTCATGTAATTTCGAAGCGTAAGCCCGCTCGGCCAGCACGTTCGGATCATAGTCCGAGGGTCTCATCATGCGCAGCAGATTGAACGCGCGGCGATCGATCACCCCACCCGCAATCGCTTGCAGATCGATCGTCGCGAACGGCTCACCGTCAAGGACGTGCGGCGTGTCGCTATCGATGAAAGCCTCGAAGACGATGCCATTCGTCGCAATCCCGAGGCGCGCCGATTTCCGGACATTCCAGTAGCCGCGCAATCGCTCGTGCACCACCGCAACCGGCTCGGCCGCGCCGGTGGCCGCTATCGCAATCTCGGGCACGCCATTCACCATGACCGTAAAATCGATGGTGCCGTCGTGGGCTGGCACAAGCACCGACGGATCTCGCGCGTCGTAGCCCATCAACTCGAAAAATGGCATGACCAGATAGATCCTGGCCGCCTCTTCGCTGGCGCAGTGGGAGAGGATCCGCATCGCTCGCTTGGCGAATGCCGACAGTTGAATTTCAAAATTATCCGGCATTTGGCCCGTGCCTCCGGGAGTGTGATCGAGACCGCCACTCAGGTGCGATTCTCGCACGCCCGGCAAGGCAACGGGTTCAGTTATGTTCAGCTCATCAAGCGTTCGACTTCTTTCAGGATAGCGCCGCCCATCTCTGTTGTACCGACGGCACGCATATTGGGCTGCATGATATCGCCGGTGCGGTAACCCTGGGCCAAAACACCGGCAATGGCTTTGTCGAGAAGATCAGCTTCCTTTGCCATGTCGAACGAATAACGCAGCGCCATGCCGAACGATGCGATCGTCGCGATCGGATTCGCCTTACCTTGACCGGCGATATCGGGTGCCGAGCCGTGCACCGGCTCATACAGCGCCTTGCGAAGGCCGGTCGTCGGATCCGGAGCACCCAGCGATGCCGACGGCAGCATGCCGAGCGAGCCCGTCATCATGGCGGCTTCATCGGACAGGATATCGCCGAACAGGTTGTCGGTGACGATGACGTCGAACTGCTTGGGATTGCGGATCAGTTGCATGGCGCAGTTGTCGGCCAGGATATGATGCAGCTCGACGCCGGCGCCGTGTTCCTTGTGGGTCGCTGTCGCCACCTCGTTCCAGAGAAGGCCCGTCGCCATGACATTGCGCTTCTCGGCCGAATGCAGTTTGCCGGTGCGCTTACGGGCGAGGTCGATACCGGCGCGGACGATCCGCTCGATCTCGCGTGTGGTGTAGACGGTCGTGTCGACGGCACGCTTCTGTCCGTCTTGCAGTGTGACGATTTCCTTCGGCTCGCCGTAATACGTGCCGCCCGTCAATTCACGCAGGATGAGAATGTCGAGCCCTTCGACGATTTCGCGCTTCAACGACGATGCCTCGGCCAGCGCCGGATAGCAGATGGCCGGCCGCAGGTTGGCGAACAGATCCATCTCCTTGCGCAAGCGCAGCAGACCCGCCTCGGGCCGCAGGTGATAGGCGACCTTGTCCCACTTCGGCCCGCCGACCGAGCCGAACAGCACTGCGCCCGCCGCTTGTGCCTTGGCCATCGCCGCATCGGTGAGAGGCACGCCGTGCTTATCGATCGATACGCCACCGCAAAGATCGCCCGTCGTCTCGAACTTCCCCGCGTTGCTCTTCTTGTTGAACAAACTCAACAAGCGTTCGACTTCGGCCATAACCTCGACGCCGATGCCGTCGCCGGGAAGAAGAAGGAGCTGATGCGTGGTCATGGCAGGCTTGTTCTCTCAAAGGGCCAAAGGAGAATTTGGAAGACAGCTAAACCGTGGGGGTGCGCGACGCAACGGCTCTGTCGAAATCCGTTCCTTTCGGCAACGCGAACCGCCGACATCTGCTTCGCGTGTTTTCACAACACTCGATCTCGGTTATCCACAGCATTTCGACATCGGTAATGCTTCTTTATTTGCTAACTCATTCACAAGCAGGCACCCTATCTCCACGACAACATACCCTGCTTCAACCAACTGAAACTAAGTACTTAATTGCTTTTAGCCCTCAAAAATACGTGTGCGTAGAGGTGGCAAGAAAGTATGGTTCGTCGAGTGTTTTGCGTGGCGAATCTGGATGGGTTGATTCAGCGTGGAGATAATGTGTCGAGTACCGGTTGCGTAATGAGTTTGTAGTCTAGCGTGCGTCCCCTAAAATAACGTTCTACGCCGGCTGGGTCCCCCGATCCAGCCGGCATTTCCTTTCGCCCGCGGTATTACCGCTGGCACAGTGGGCAAAAAAACGTCGATCGGCCGGATTGCACGATGCGGCAGACGGTGCCTTCGCAGCCCGGCTTGACGCATGGCTGCCCCTCGCGACCGTAAACCTTGAACGCATGCTGAAAGTAACCGAGCGAACCATCGGCTTGCTTGTAGTCGCGCAGCGTGGAACCGCCGGCAGCGATCGCCTCCGTTAGTACATCGCGAATGATCGGCACCAACCGCTCGGCTCGAGCAGTGGCCTTGGCCTTGCGGCCACTCGCCAGGCAGGACGCGCTCCGCCGCGCGCTGAGCCCGGCCCGGTACAGCGCCTCACACACGTAGATGTTGCCAAGGCCCGCGATGATCTTTTGGTCCAGTAGAAAGGCTTTCAGGTCCGTCGCCTTGCCGTGAGCGCGCGCGGCCAGATAGGCCGCCGACAGTCCGTTGCCGAGTGGCTCCACGCCAAGTTCCGCCAGAAGCCGATGCTGATCCAGACCGGCATCTGCGCACAGATCCATGCTGCCAAACCGGCGGGGATCATTGTAGGTGACCGTTGCCCCGTTCGACATCTCGAACACCACATGATCGTGCGCCAGATCGTTGCCGGTGTCCTGCTCGAACTCGCCGAGCACGCGCGTGCCGCCAAGGACTGCGCCGATCGAGAACCTGCCGCTCATACCCAGATGCATGATCAGCGTTTCACCGCTCGAAAGCGCAACAAGCAGATACTTCGCCCGGCGGCCGACAGAACGCACGGTGGCTCCGGTCAATCGCTCGGCGAACCGGTCGGGAAACGGAAAGCGCAGATCGGCGCGGCGCACCATCGCCCGCACGATACGTGCGCCCGACATCACCGGCTCGAGCCCACGCCTGACCGTTTCAACCTCGGGTAACTCGGGCATCCGCCTAGCCTGTTCGCCTTCCCATTGCCACCCGGCATCGCAGCGCATTCGCGAGCTGTGGATCGATCGAAGTTCTGGCACACCGCGACCGCCGATGCATCCCCATTGAGGATGTGGCGTCAAAGCAGTGGCCGCCCTACTGACAGATTGGTAAGGTCGCTGCCATGAGCAGTCACACCTCGAACTCGGCTAACGGCACACAGTCCTCATTTGGTTTTCGCGAGGTCGCGGCAGGCCAGCGGCAGGAACTCGTCAACGAGGTGTTCTCCGCTGTTGCCGAGCGCTACGACCTGATGAACGACTTGATGTCGGGCGGGCTCCATCGCCTGTGGAAGGCGGACTTCATCACCATGCTCAATCCGCCAACGAGCGCAACGCCGTTCAAATTGCTCGACGTGGCTGGTGGTACCGGCGACGTCGCACTGAGGTTCATGGCGCGCGGCGGATCGGGTTGCTCAGCGACGCTCTGCGACATCAGCGCAGAGATGCTTGAAGTCGGCCGCCGCAAGGTGAGCGAAGCAAGGCTCGATGATCGCGTCGATATCGTGCAGGGAAACGCCGAAGAGCTGCCGTTTGAAAACAAGACATTCGATGCCTACACGATCGCCTTCGGCATCCGCAACGTCACGCACATCGATCGGGCGCTGGCCGAAGCGCGGCGCGTATTGAGGCCCGGTGGCCGCTTCTTGTGCCTCGAGTTTTCCCACGTCGATGTGCCACTGCTCGACACGCTCTACGACCTGCACTCCTTCAATGTGATACCTCAGCTCGGCAAGCTCGCTGCTGGCGCGGCAGAGCCGTACCAGTACCTCGTCGAGAGCATCCGGAAATTTCCGCCGCAGGAAGCATTCGCAGGGCTGATCCGGTCGGCCGGATTCGAGCGCGTGAGCTATCGCAACATGACGGGCGGCATTGCGGCCATCCACTCCGGCTGGCGGCTCTAGGCAATCAGGCCATCTAGTGGACCGACACCCCGGCTCTCGGGGAACACCGTCGTGCCCAACGCGCCTGCGGGTATACCCAGGTGATCGCGCAGCACACCCTTCATAACCGTTCGCAGGTCGAGTGTCGGTGCCAAGTCGCGACCCTCGTACAGGTTCTTGTCAGCGAGACCGGGCCACTTGGCGATGACACGACCACCCTTGATCGCCCCACCAAGCAGGAGCGCTGCCGTTGCGGTGCCATGATCCGTGCCTTCGGTGCCGTTGGTATAGGCTGTGCGGCCGAACTCCGTGACGATAACGACGACGGTGTCTTTCCAGGCCGGCCCCATCCCTTCAGCAAACGCCTTGATTGCCGCATCCAGACCGGCCAGCCGCGTCGCCAGTTGTCCTTGCACGGTGCCCTCGTTGGCATGCGTGTCCCAACCGTTGTAGCTGAGCGCGCCCACGCGCGGACCATCGGCAGCCGACATGAATTTCGCTGCGGTTTCGGCCGTCTCGATAAAGTCGCGGTAGGGACGTTGACCGCCAGGCGGTGGGACCGGCGCGGACATAGCGCCAGTCGCTGTCGTCATGCCCACCTTGTCGATCTCGAGCCCCTCGGCGAACGCCCTGGCGAGTTTCGGATCACTGTGACCATACAGATCCATGAGCCGTGCAATGGTCGAGTCGCGCAACTGGATGCCGTAGGCCTTGGGGATCCACGACATTACCGGTGCCGTACCCCGCATGACGAGCGGCACCACTGCGCCCATCGCCAACCCCTTCGGATCTGCCTTGCCGGCAACGGTCAGCCCCGCGAGGGCGCGATTGAGCCAGCCGTTCTCCGCGCGGCTGACGCCGCCGAGCC
>JANOOW010000325.1:0-2023 GCA_031421555.1 Hyphomicrobiaceae bacterium
CCTCGCCACCATGTGTGTCGGTGTCGGCCAAGGCGTGAGCCTTATTGTAGAGAGGGTTTGATATGTCCGAACGCACCAACCAAGCTGCCCGTCTGTTGCTGGAAGCGCGCCGCACCGGTAAGCCAATCATGGGCTTGCCGGACGATTGCACGCCGCGCAATCTCGACGAAAGCTACGCCATCCAGCACGCCGTTATCGCGGAACTAGCCGCGCACATTGCCGGCTACAAGCTGTCGATTTTTCCCGACGGAGCGATCGCTGTTGCTCCCATTCTAGCCGAGTTGATCGTCGGTGATGGCGCCAACAAGACCTTGGCGCCGGCAAGTAGGATAGGCATCGAACTCGAGTTCGGTTTTCGCTTCGGCGTGCCGGTAGCCACCGAAGCGACAACAGAGCACATCCTCGACGCCGTCGAGTCGATGGTGGTGATGATCGAGCTTTGCGACACCCGCTACGGCACGATAGACGGCAAGTCGAAGGAACTCCTCGTTGCCGACATGATCTCCAACCTCGGCGTTGTCGCTGGCACTGCCCATCGGTTCGATCGCACCAGGGAATTCAAGACAGCGACGTGCCGCCAATCGTTCGACGGCAAAGTGCAGACCGAGCGCACTGGATCGCATCCAAACGGCGATCCGCTGATGCCGCTCTCGCTGGTGCCGAAGGCGCTGGCGACCGCGGGTTACGCGCTCGGCGGTGGCCAATTCGTCATCACGGGCAGCCTCACTGGCATCAGTTGGGTTAACGCACCGCTGACGGTGGTGGGCGAAATCGACGGTTTCGGCTCAGCTTCCGTGAAGCTCATCCCCTGACCAGAAGCCTAATTACGAGGTTGCAGCCTTGCATTCTTCGTCGGCGGGAAGCGGGTCACATGTTGTGCCCTGTACGCAGGCCTCGAAGGCTCGGCGTAACTCGATCGAGGATTGGCCGTCAGCCGGGCCCTTGTACAAGCCGGCTGCGGCAAGACCGCATTGATACAGCTTGATCATGCGTTGGCCACCGAACGCCATCGCGCGATCGTAGTCGGACAATGCGGCGGATGCTTGCCCCGTCCATTGCCGGATGTGCGCGCGCGTATCGTACGTGTGCGGACTGCTGGGATCGAGTTCGAGCGATTTCTCGACGTCCTCGCGACCCATCGCTGGACGGCCGGACTTGAAATAGGCCCACGCACGATTGTTCAGGGCAATGGCGAAGTCCGGCATCAAGCGGATTGCGGCATCGTAATCGTGGATTGCCCTTTCATAGGCGCCCTTCAGCGAGTGCGACAGCGCGCGCATCGCCAGCGCCGCACTTTGCGCATCCGCAGTCAGTCCAGGCGTTTCGATGAGATCCGAGCACGCCTGAATGCGCCGCTCATTGTCTTCGCCGTAGCACTCGTGACCGTCGGACACTTGCGCGGCGAGTGGCATGATTCCAACACAACCAGTCACCACTGCCAGCAGGCCGCCCCGCCATCGTACGGATCGCCAAAATGCCATTCAAGCCCCGGTGTCGCTATGCTTGTTCTCAGGCAACTCTATTTCGAGGCTGAGCAACAAGGAACTCCATGATTTTCCGTGACTATCCAAGTTGAGCGAGGTGTTGACACCACCTTCCAACGCATCATAGGCCACGAAGTTCAACCCACATAATTCGTCCACGCAATAGCGGACGACGTTGCCACGAATAAGGCGCGGAAAGGCTGCCTTTATACGCTCGGCCGTCAGCTGTTCTTTGACTAAAGCGTAATCGCCATCGTCGTAGACCCAGACGGAAATCGACGACGTATTACCCTTATCGCCCGCGCGCGCATGCGCCAACGTATGCAGTGGAACGCGACGGCACATGCGTCGAAGAAGTTTACGGTGGGCGTATTCAGGCTGCGGTCGATCAGCGCAGTATGGGTGATGTCGCTAGGGCTGATCTGCCCGCGGTAGCCGCCGCCGCCGGCAGGGCCGCAACACAGCAGGCTTTCAACCTCCCAGAGCATTGTCTCGATGGCTGACCGGTCCGCGCTGCGCATGGCGACCCGCACCCGAAT
>JANOOW010000326.1:0-25075 GCA_031421555.1 Hyphomicrobiaceae bacterium
ACCTGGCATTGCGATCGGGCGGCTGGGGCAGACACAGCTCGCTCAAGTCAAACAGCTGCTCGATGGGCTTGGCCACGCCGGTGTGTTCCGCCTAGTGATGATCCATCATCCGCCATTGCCCGGACAGGCGCGCTCCAATCATGACTTGACCGATGCGTCGGATATGGCCGCGATCCTCGCTAGCGCGGGCGCCGAACTCGTGCTGCACGGCCATAACCACCGGCCGATGGCGGCGAGCGTGGCATTTGCTGGCGGCGTCTCTCGTGTCATCGGTGTCGCGCCGGCATCGGCAAACCGGGCGCACGGCTTAGAGCCGCGGGCGCGCTATAATCTGATTTCGATCGGAGGTAGCCCTGGGAAATGGCGAATCGGCCTGCGTCAACGCGGGCTCGCGAGCGACGGCGACGGCATCGTCGAACTCGAAAACCGCACGCTGGACCATACAGCGGGTTGATCGCGGGGTGCCGTTTTAACGATGGAGCCAAGCGATAACGAGCAAGCGGAGCTTGAATTTTCGTGGCATAACCGGCCCTCAATTTGGAGAAGTGATCGTCGTGAGCCAAACAACCGTTACGCCACCGCAGACCTCAGCCTCGACGTTCCCCGTGTGGGTCGTCATTCTTGCCGCTGGCACAGTTGTCGGCATGGCAATGGGCTTGCGCCAGGTGATGGGTCTGTATCTCCGCCCGATGACGACCGATCTCGGCATTGGCCGCGAACCGTTTTCCGACGCCATGGCGATCGCCAATCTGGTTTGGGGACTGGGCGCCATAGTTACCGGCGCCATCGCCGACCGCAAAGGCGCTGGCCGCGTCATTGCCGGATGCGCGCTCGCGACAGCCACGGGTCTTTACCTGATGTATGCCGCTCGTGATGGATGGGAACTGTATATCAGCGGCGTCCTGCTTGGCCTGGGCGTCGCCGGCACGGGCGTCACGGCGCTGGTCGGCGCGGTTGGCCGCGCTGCTCCCGCCGACAAGCGGACGGCTGCGATCGCGTCGCTCGGTATGGCGGGCGGCATCGGGCAGCTGATTGCGCTGCCCTACACGCACGTATTGATCGAGTGGCTGGGCTGGAAGTCGAGCCTGCTGGTACTTTCGGCGACCGCGCTGTTGATGATCCCGCTCGCCTACCCGATTGCCGGCAAGCCGCGCGTGGTCGACACCGGCGTGAAGCCTCAAAAACTTGTCGAGGCATTCTCCGAAGCGTTTGCGCATCCCAGTTTCTGGTTGCTGACCGTCGGCTTTTTCGTGTGCGGCTTCCACGTCGCCTTCTACGGCGTCCATCTGCCGGCCTTCGTTGCCGATAAGGGACTGGAGCCTTGGGTCGGCGTCGCTGCCATCATGATGGTTGGCGTCGCCAACATCGTCGGCACCTACGCGGCAGGCCGCTCAACCAAGTTTGTCGAGCGCCGGGTCGGCTTGAGTTTCATCTACTTTGCCCGCGTATTCATATTCCTCGGCCTGCTGTTCATCCCGATCACGCCGGCGACGATCATATTCCTGAGCACCATGTTGGGCTTTTTCTGGCTATCGACGGTGCCGTTGACGTCGAGCCTGGTTGCCGTCTTCTTTGGAACCACATGGATGTCGATGCTGTTCGGCTTCGTGTTCCTGTCGCATCAGCTCGGCAGTTTTGCCGGTTTGAAGCTTGCAGGCATGCTCTACGATTCGACCAAATCCTATGATACGATGTGGTGGATTTCGATTGCGCTCGGGTTGTTCGCAGCCTTTATTCACTGGCCGATCAAGGAACGCCCCGTGGCACGTTTGAAGCCGGTCCCGGCCGTGACGGCCTGATGAGATGATGCAGGAGGTGGTTATGGCCACTGCCGTACAAAGACGACGGACATCTGTCGCCAAGCCGAACACGATCCGCATCGCGTTGCTGGCAGGCGTCGGGCTTAGTTTGCTCGGTGCCGCTTACCTCTACGCCGTACGCGGCACCGCCATCATTTTCGATCTGGCCTCCGGTATGGCCGGCATGTTCTGTTTTTGATTGCCTAACTTAAGTGCGTCGCGACTACGCTCGATCGGTAATGCCATGAAACGATCCGTACTAAGCGTCATTGCGCGAACGAGCTTGTTTTTTGCGGTGCTCGTCTTCGCCAGCCAAACGGCAAGTGCCGACGAGATGCGCATCTTCAAGAAAACCGGGCTCGCCTACGAGGACGTCAAGCTGGACCTGGAAAGTGCGATCGAGCACAAGGGCTTGAAACTCGGCGCGACGGGTGATCTTGCCGACATGCTCGGCCGCACGCAGGACGCGATCGGCGGCGCAAGCGTTTACAAGTCGGCGCACTACCTGCAGTTCTGTTCTGCCGTGCTGGGCCACAGGCTTGCGGCAGCCGATCCGGCAAACATCGGTCACTGTCCATTTCTGATGTTTGTTTACGAGACCATCGCAAAGCCCGGCGAAATCGTCGTCGGCTATCGCTCGATCACCCGATCCGGGTCGGCCGCAACCCGCGCGGTGCTCGATGAGGCGGACGCCATGCTGGAGAGTATCGCACGCGAGGCTGTCAACTGATCTTTTGCGCCAGCGTCACGCCTCAGCACAAATCCGTCCGCTACCCTATTGATATGTTGACTTGCCCCGCGCGGCTCTGCTTGTTTGCGCTCGTGACGGTTTCCGTATCCGCAGACGAAGCGGCTACGGGTGAAAAGGGAACACGGTGACAGGTTTTCGAGCCTGGATGCCGAGGCTGCCCCCGCAACTGTAAGCGGCGAGCCAGCTCCACAAATGCCACTGCATCATCCCAATCATCGGGACCGCGGGAAGGCTGGAGCAGGCGCTAGAGCCGCGAGCCAGGAGACCTGCCGGCACAAGTCGTCCAACCTTCATGCGGGGCGCGTGATGGTACGGGGTATCCGTAGCGGCGACTGATGTGCAACCGGCGCGGGAGCTACGTCAGCTGTGACTGTTCGGATCGTATGTGTAGCCGCGATGTTCTGATCTGCTGGCCCGAAGCTTGCGCTTCGGAAGAAACTCAGATCAGCGTCGGGCTCGAGCCCTACAGACCACCAGTTAGTGTTGCTTCTCCGTCTTCAGTCGCTGAACGGAGATCATCTATGCGACCTATGGGACTACTACACTCGACTTGCTACGCAGCATTGCTGCTTGCAGCTGCGGCCATGTTCGCGCATGCGATGGCGCAAGCACCACAGGAACTACCCGGCATCGTCGTGCAAGGCGCGACGCTGGACGTTCCCCGTCCGGCCAAAAGGCGCATCGAGCCTGAGGCCGAATCCACACCAGCGCGTCCCGCACGCGGGCAAAGCGCGGCCGCGACACCGCCTCAGGCAGCACCGGTCGCTGCGGAGAACGACGGCACCGCCAGCACTGGCACGGCAGCCGGGTCCGATGCCGGGATCCCCATCGAGAACGTCGGCACCTCGGTTTCGGTGGTAACGGCGGCCGACCTGAAGAACGCACAAGTTCGTAATGCAGCCGACGCATTACGCAGCCTGCCGGGTGTCAGCGTTGGTAGAACCGGCGGCTTCGCTGGTCTCACGCAATTACGCATTCGCGGCGCCGAAGCCAACCACACCCTCGTCTTGATCGACGGCATCGAAGCCAACTCCGGGGCTGACGGCGAGTTCGACTTCTCGGACTTGTCAGCCGACGACATCGAGCGGATCGAAGTTCTGCGCGGCGCTCAATCCGGCATCTATGGTTCGAATGCGATCGGCGGCGTCGTCAACATCATCACCAAGGGAGGCCGTGGACCGCTGACCGTCCAAGGCAGCGTCGAGAGCGGCAGTTTCAAGACGCGCGATGCCACGGCGCGCATATCCGGTGGTAACGACAAGGGGTACGTCTCCCTTGGCGTCCACCGCCGTGAAAGCGATGGCTTCAACATTGCGCCGAACCGCGATCCTGTAAACCCGGCGTTCCGCGACGATGATTTCAGCCAACTGACGAGTTTTGCGCTCAAGGCTGGCGGCCAGATCACGCGCGACGCCAGCATCGATGTCGTGCTGCGCAACATTGCCAAATCGGGCGGCCGCGATGGCTTTGGCGGGCCCACTGGTTCGCTCGGCACCGCGATCGACGATCCGTCGCGCTTTTCATCGAACATTTGGCTCGCCGGCGCCACCGTTCGTTGGGACATGTTCGATGGCGCGTTAAGCCATGTGCTGCGTGCCAATCACAATTCCACGCGGCGCATCGATGATGATCGCGGCCAATTTCCGTTCGTGAGCGACAATACCAGCGAGACCAACAAGTTCGGCTATCTCGCAACGTACCGCTTTGCGACACCGATGATGTTTGCTGCCAAGCACAGTGTTTCGGGCCTGATCGAAAAGGAGTTCGAGACGTTCCAGCCACGTTCGGATTTCACCACGGGCGAAGACTTCCAACGCTCGCGGATCGGCACGGTAGCTGAATATCGCGGCGAATTTTACGACCGGTTGTTTTTGACCGGCAGCGTTCGGCACGACGACAACGACAGCTTCGAGGATTTCACGACATGGCGCTCGACGGCGGCGCTCAAGCTGCCTGAGATCAACATGCGGCCACATGCCAGCGTTGGCACCGGTGTGAAATATCCAACTTTTTATGAGCAGTACGGCTTCATCCCCGGCTTCTTCGTGCCGAACCCGGACCTGAAACCGGAGACGTCGTTCGGCTGGGATGCCGGTGTCGAGTTCACCGTCATTCCCGAACGCGCGACGATCGACGTCACCTATTTCAAGACCAACCTCGAAAACAAGATCGTTTCGCTGGGCTTTCCCACTACGTTGA
Source organism: Hyphomicrobiaceae bacterium (assembly GCA_031421555.1). GTDB lineage: Bacteria > Pseudomonadota > Alphaproteobacteria > Rhizobiales > Hyphomicrobiaceae > JAKFWF01. The sequence goes on from JANOOW010000326.1 coordinate 4,750, forward strand.
CCAACGCGCCGGGTGAGGCGACTCGGCAAGGCATCGAAATCGCCGGCAAGTACAAGGTTTGGAGCAACCTGAGCCTTGGCCTCAGCTACACCTACTTGGATGCCCGGGAAGCGAACGGTGCGCAAGAAGTTCGCCGCGCGCCACATGGGGGACGGCTCGACGTCAACTATGGCTTCGACGCTGGCCGCGGTAACTTCAACCTCGCCGCGGCCTACAACGGGCGAACCGAGGACACGGCGTTTCGCCTCGGCGTCGACCCCAACTTCGGCTTTACCACGTTCACTCCCGAGCGCGTGAAGCTCGACGACTATCTGCTAATTACCGCGGCAACCTCCTACAAAGTGCAGCCGGGCGTAGAAGTGTTCGGGCGCGTGGAAAATTTGGCGAACCAGAAGTACCAGGAAGTGTTCGGCTACAATACGCCGGGAGCAACCGTCTATGCGGGTGTTCGTTTGACGTTCGAAGACAAAAGTTCGCTTAGCTTTGCTGCGAAGGATTAGCGCCATGATGCGGCGTGTCTGGATGCTCGGTTGGCTGCTGCTGAGCATCGCGCCCGGTTCGCGCGCTTATGCCGACACGCAGCCCCGCCGCATCGTTTCGCTCAACCTTTGCACCGATCAAATCGTGCTGGAATTAGTACCACCGACACGCATCGCAGCCTTGAGCTGGCTCGCCGCCGATCGCAATGTGTCGGCGATTGCAGGCGAGGTGAAAGGCATCAAGCTGATCGCCGGTGGCGCCGAGGAGGTTCTGGCGCTCGATCCCGACCTCGTACTGGCGAGCCCATATGCGGCAGCGCCAACCGTCGATCTGTTACGCCGTCTAGGCCGACGGGTCGAGATGGTGCCATTCGCCACCGACTTCGAGATGATCCGCTCCACAGTGCGTCAGGTCGCGGTGGCGGTGGAGGAAACCGCGCGCGGCGAGGAAGTGATCGCACGGTTCGATCGCGCACTTTCAGCCGCACGCTCGAAGGCGGCACAACATCCAGAGGCGTTGGTCTACCAGGTCAATGGCCTCGTTTCCGGTACCGGTAGCCTTGCCGATGCGGCGTTGAAAGCTGCCGGCCTCACCAACCAGATGGACCGGCGCGGGACAACCGCCGGCGCACGCCTTGCGCTGGAAAGCATCGTCGTGATGCCGCCCGATCTGGTCGTGCTCGCGCAGGGCATGCACACCTATCGCACGGTCGTGTCCGACAACTTGCGGCATCCCGCACTCGCACGCATCATGGCGAAGACGGCGGGGATGGAGCTGCCGATGCCGCTATGGCTGTGTGGTACACCACGGATATCAGACGCCGTCGGTATGCTCGCCGCCGCTCGCGACCGGCTACCGGCATCGAAGATCCCATGACGCGAACCTATCGGGCGGAAGTCTGGCTCGCCGGCGGGCTGGGCTTGAGCTTTGTAGCTTCACTGATGATCGGCCCGGCCGGTTTCGGATTGCCGGGTGGCGCCCAAGCTGCGTGGCTGATTTTCTCGGAAATCCGCCTGCCACGCGCAATCCTCGGCGCGTTGATCGGCGGGGCTCTCGGCCTGTGCGGCGCTGCACTGCAAGGCTATTTGCGCAATCCGCTGGCTGAGCCCGGGCTGCTCGGCGTTACCAGCGGCGCTTCACTGGGAGCCGTCATCGCCATCCACTCCGGCGCATCGGCCGCCTTCGCGTTGGCGTTGCCGATCGGCGGGTTGACCGGCGCGGCAGCGGCAACGTTCGCGGTGATGGTTCTTGCCGGAGCACGCAGCGGACCCGTTACCTTGATCCTCGCCGGTGTCGCCATATCGAGTCTCGCGGGTGCACTGACGACACTCGCGCTCAATCTGTCGCCAAATCCTTTCGCCGCGGTCGAAATGGTGTTTTGGATGCTGGGATCACTGAACGACCGCAGCTTGGTCCACGTGTGGATCGCAGCGCCGTTGATCATCGCCGGATGCGCTGTCCTGTTGACGCTGCGCCGGGACCTCGACGCGTTATCGCTCGGCGACGACGTTGCGGCAAACCTCGGGCTCGATCTCAGCCGCTTGCGATTGAAACTCGTAATGGGAACAGCGCTTGCCATCGGTGCCGCGACATCGGTAGCCGGTGGCATCGGCTTCGTCGGTCTCGTCGTTCCGCATCTGCTTCGCCGTTTTGCCGCGCACGAACCCGGCCGCCTGCTCGTTATGAGCGCCCTCGGAGGCGCTTGCCTCGTGCTCGTCGCCGACATCGTGTTGCGCATTCTCTCGCCCATCGGCGATCTGAAACTCGGGGTGCTTACCGCGCTGATCGGCGCGCCATTTTTCCTTTGGCTGGTGGTCAAGACGCGCCAGGAGATCGGGCCATGACACTGCGCACAACCAATCTTTGCGTGTCACTTGGTAGCCGCGTCGTGATCAGTGACGTGACGCTCGAGTTGCGAACGGGCGAGCTGACCGCAATCATCGGCCCGAACGGGGCGGGCAAGTCGACCCTGTTGCGCGCTTTGGCTGGATTGCTGCAGCCGATGCGCGGGCAGGTGCTGCTCGATGACGTCAGTCTCGACAAATCAAACCGGCAGATACTCGCCCGGCGTGTCGGATATCTGCCACAGCAGCGTATCGTGCACTGGCCGCTGACGGTCGAGCGAACGGTCGCGCTCGGGCGCATGCCGCATTCGGCCTCAAGCGAAGCCAATATGCGAGCCGTCGAAGGAGCCATGACCGATATGGATGTCGCGCAATTCCGCAATCGGCCCGTGACGGAGCTATCGGGCGGCGAGCTTGCGCGGGTGCTGCTGGCACGTGTACTCGCGCAGGACACCGCGATCCTTCTCGCCGACGAACCGGCAGCGGGTCTCGATCCGGCGCATCAACTAGCGCTGCTCGACCAGTTTGCCAAACTTGCAAAGACGGGCCGCACTGTCGCCGTCGCCATGCACGATCTTTCATTGGCTGCACGGTATTGCCAGCGCATTATCTTGTTGAAGGATGGCCAGGTGCTGGCCGACGGTAATCCCGGCGCTGTTCTGACCGTGCCGCTGCTCAAATCAGCGTTCAACATCGACGCGCGCATCGCCACGATCGATGGATTGCCTATCGTGCTTCCGGTCGGACTATGCTATGGTTAATGCTCCCCATTCATAGACGGAAGTGAGCCGCCGCGTGCCGAAACGAAAACCGTTGCGCCTCAATCTCGCATTACAGGGAGGCGGCGCACATGGCGCTTTTACCTGGGGCGTGCTCGACCAACTTTTGGAAGACGATATGCTCGACTTCGGGTGGATCAGCGGTACCAGCGCTGGCGCTGTGAACGCGGTTGCGCTGGCTTCCGGATTTGCAAAAGGCGGCCGCACGGAAGCTCGCGCGACTTTGAAAGCAGTATGGCAGGCGATCGAGAAATCGCAGCCGCCCGACCTCACCGCGATGAACCCCTTCATGTCGAGCGCCGTCGCTTCGATGGCGAGCCGGATGTCGCCCTATCAGTTCAACCCGATGGGCTTCGATCCACTGCGCACGTTGCTGCTTGACCACATCGACTTCGATCTCATACGCACAAAATCAAAATCGGAACTTTTGATTGCCGCGACGGACGTTGCGACAGGACGTGCACGGTTATTTCGCCGCCACGAGATGAGCATCGAGGCTGTGCTGGCATCGGCGTGTCTGCCGACCGTGCATCACGCGGTGGAGATCGATGGTCATGCCTACTGGGACGGCGGTTTTTCGGCTAATCCAGATATCGTGACCCTGGCCACCGAGAGCCCCATCGAGGACACGATGATCGTCGTGCTCAATCACGCCGTGCGGCCGGGCATACCCAAGACGGCGCCGGAAATCGCGGCGCACATGAGTGAGATGACCTTCAACCAGCCGTTCCTGCACGACATCGAGTTGATCGCCACGGCGCGCGGAACACGGCTCGGCTGGTTTACCGAATCCGGTGGGACGATCGCGCGGCTTCGCCGGCACAGATTCCATGTCATTGAGACCGGGCGGCACACATCCAACTTGGCGACAGCGACAAAGATGAGTGCCGATGCCGAGTTACTATCCTATCTGTTCCGGGCGGGCAGGACCGAAGCCGCAAAATGGCTCGGCCGTCATCTCGGGCAAATCGGTAAGACGGATACAGCCGAACTGGAGGTTCGTTATCTTGGTCAGCCAGGGACGGTCGCTTCCGTAGACGTGAGCGTAGTTTGAGTTGTGCTCGTCCCCCCATCCCGCACAACTGGAGTCTGACCGTCCGGGTCTGACGCCAGGATAGGTATAATGGCAGCCCGCGGAGAGATTGTCAGCTTCGTAGGTCGGCTAGAGCCCTCTGCGAGAGCCGACAGTCCACGTACCGGTGCCAGCCGCGTCGGGTCTCGCAAGAGGGCTCTACCCGACCTACGGCACCGCGCTTGAATTTGGTAGGTCATTCCTATCGCGGTTCGGTATAAAAGCTGAGCACCGGTGTCAGACCCGGAGGGCCGGACACCGGTCGCGGTGAGTCACTCGGGCCGCTGCGCATCCGGGATGCTATCGGTCGTCGCGAAATAGGGCTTGATGTCGATCAGCGGCGTGCCATCGCGGCAGTCGATGTAGCGGATCGTCAGGCGTAGGCCATCGACCTTCAAAAGTTCGACCACGGAAAGCGCAATCGGGTTTGGCCGGACGGGCGAGCGCAGAGCAAAGGTGCCTCGTGGCTTGCCGAGATGTCCGGGCACTTGCCGGATGAGGTCGCGCCGCGCTTCGTCCATCCAGTAAAGCACGATCAAATGCGAGCATCGTTCGATGCCGAGAAGGCCATCGGCAAAACGCGGGTCAAGCTCGATCGTGGCCTCGGCGGTGCTTTTGCGACCATTCTTGGGGCAATCGGCCCGCGTTGCGAATGGTGTTCGGATGCGCCCGATGAAGTAGACTTCGGCGTCGGCCGAGGCTGGAAGATCGATCACGACCTCGCCCGGGCGATGCGCAACCGCATTACCTGATTTCTGCAATTTCATGACCCGACAGTACCCGGTATTGACCACGACACAAAACTTCTGAGCGAAGCCTGAAGTTTTTGTGGTTCTCTCCGCCGATGACCAGGTTCGCCACAATGAGGCAGCGCTACCATGACGACGCCAACGTTTCCCGAAAAGCAAAAAATGCCGCTGCCGGCTTTCGTCCTCGCAGGCGCCGCATCATTCCCGCTGACGACACTCGCCAGCATGATCTGGATGGGCATCATCATTCCCGGTATCGATAACAAATATACGCTGATGATCTACGCGGCGATTGTGCTGACATTCATGAGCGCCGTGCATTGGGGACTCGCGATGCTGGTGACGGGCTTGGGTCAGCCGGGACGATGGGGCCACGCCACCGAATGGCGGCGCTATACGGCAAGCTTCGTTCCAGCGCTGTTCGCGTGGATCGGCTTGCTGGTGCCAGAGAAGGCGGGCGCTTGGGTGATGATCGCAGCTTACGCCGGTATGACCTTCTATGACTATCGCTGTGCGCAGGCGGGTGAGGCGCCGTCATGGTTCATGTTATTGCGTGTGCCGGTCACAGTCGCGGCGGTGCTGTCCCTGCTGGCCGGCATCGTTCTTCTCAGTTGAGCACCCGTTCAGCCGACCGGAGTCGCCATAGCCTTATCGAAGGACGCGGCTAGTTGCGCTACAGCCGCCGCATCGAGATCGACCATTGGCGGACGCATACGAGCCCAATCCGAATCGCGTTTTTGATGGGCAATGAGCGCCTTGATCGCCGGTAGTACCGGATGCGCGATGATCGCCTCGACGACCGGCCGAATGCGGGCATCTTCGCGGCCATGCTTGGCGGCGCCGATCAAGATCTCCGGCGCCACATTGGCAACGCCGCAGATCGATCCCGAGCCACCCATCCGCACGGACTTCGCGAGGTCGCGCTCATCGCCAACCAGGATCATCAGGTCCGAGTGCTGCTGCAGGAGAGCTTCCGTATTCGCCCAGCTGCCCGAGCTGTCCTTCACGCCGGCGATCACGCCGGGGAACGCGCGTTTCAGCCGCCCGATCAGTTCGACGGAAAGCGGCATACCCGTCACGCTCGGCAGGTGGTAGGCGAACATGTCCCGCGCGCTGCCGCCAAGGCGGTCGAACAACTGGCCGAACCAGGCGAAGATCGCGTCGTCGCTGACACCGCGGAAGTAGAACGGCGGCGTCAGCAGGATGCCGCGGACGCCGGCATCGAGCGCGAGCTTGGCCTGATCGGCGGCGTCCTCGATAGACGACGCAACGACGGTCGATAGTAGTTGCGTGCGCGGCGCAATGCCCGCCTCGATCATCGCGTCCATGACTGCGACCCGGGCCGAAAGGCCGATCGAAGCGCCCTCGCCGGTGGTACCGAACAGGGTGATGCTGTCGCAGCCGCGCGCGAGCCGATCGATTGCATGCGCGACAAGACGCCGGACATCGACATTGCCTGCCGCATCGAAGGGAGTTGATATCGCGCAGCTCAATCCGAAACGGCTGGTAATCGTCACTTCGAGTATCCTCCATGGCTTGCCCAACCTGGGATTGCCAGCGCACTCGTGTCAACTCTAACATCCGGCGTGCAGCCATACCGGGGGAGACGTGCTCATGACGATCGCTAGACGCAAATTGGGCCGCACTGGCATCGACGTCACGGTCCTCGGCTTTGGCGGCGCGCCGCTCGGCGACATCTACGAGCATTTGGACGATGCGACCGCGATCGCGACGGTCGAAGCTGCCGCAGCGGCCGGCATCACCCACTTCGACGCAGCCCCGATGTACGGCCAAGGCATCGCCGAGCATCGCATCGGAACAGCACTGCGGCGACAGGCTGCGGGAAGCTTTACCGTGTCGACCAAGGTTGGGCGGCTGATGATCCCGGCCCCAAATGGGCGCACCAGGACGACGCGCTTTGTCGGCGGTTTGCCGTTCGATGTGGTGCACGACTACAGCTACGACGCGGCGATGCGTTCGCACGAGCATTCGCTTCTGCGGTTCGGCCTGCCGAAGGTCGATATCCTGCTGATCCATGATGCCGATGCGTGGTCGCATGGGCCGGAGCTTGGCGAGACGCACTATCGAACCGCAATGTCCGGCGCGTACAAGGCGCTCGAAAAGTTGCGCAGCGAAGGCGTCATCAAAGGCATCGGGATCGGCACCAATGATCCAACATACGCGGCGCGGTTTCTGCGCGATGGCGACTTCGACTGTATGCTTCTGGCCGGCCGCTATTCATTGTTGGAGCAACCGGCACTCGCGGAGGTGTTGCCCCTCGCGCAGAAGAAAAATGTCGGCGTTTTGTTGGGAGGGGTCTTCAACTCGGGCATACTCGCAACCGGTCCGGTGACGGGCGCCAAATACAATTACGTGCCAGCTCCGCCCGCAGTCCTACAGAAGACTTCGGCTATTGCGCGGGTCGCTGCAGCGCATGGCGTATCGTTACCGGCGGCGGCGCTGCACTTCTGCTTGGCCGGACCAGCGGTTGCATCGCTCGTGCTCGGTGCCGTGAACCCGGCGGAAGTTTGCAGCAATGTGGCAGCCCTCTCGCAAACGGTACCGGCTCAGCTCTGGGCCGATCTCAAGTCCGAAGGGCTGCTTGATAGATTGGCGCCAGTGCCAACCACTTAATCGTCGCGCCGGGCCGGTACGCGCTGCTCGATGACGCGCCGGTCCGGATCGGGAAGGCCGATACCTTCGGCCTTGAAAGCTCCAACAATGGCTTGCCGCACATGCGAACACGTGTCGTTGAAGTCGGACCGGCGAGAGTCCGTCCAGAAGCTCAGGTCGAGAACGATGTTTTCGCCAAGTTCACTCACGCGCACGGCGACGTTCTGTTCGTTTGACACACCATCAGCCTGCGAACCCGCCGCCAAAAGCGTGCGAATGGCGCGCTCTAGATCGTCGTCATAGTTCAGCATTACCGTGACCGTGCCGCGCCGGATTGGGTGCGCGGTATTGTTGATGATGCGACCGGTGAACACGTCCGCATTTGGAACAAGCGCGACGCGCCCGTCATAGGTGCGAATTTGCGTGGCACGCAGCTCGATGCGTTCCACGCTGCCCTCCGTCTGGCCGACCACAATCTGGTCCCCAAGGTCGAACGGGCGAAGCGACAGGATCAGCACACCGCTGACAAAGTTCGAGATGATGTCTTTCAACGCGAATCCAAGTGCAAGGCCCGTCAGACCAAGACCCGTAACAACCGTTTGCGGCTCGAAGCCTAGTGCATCGACCGCCACGATTACGCCGACTGCAACGACGGCGTAGTAGACCACCTGCTTGATCAAGCTCTCTGTCGTCTCGTCCTCGACGAAGCGCTTGAAGAATGCACGCATCGCCCAGCGAACCAAGCGGGCGAGCGCCCAAAAAAGCGCAATGACGAGTAGCGCTGCCAGTGCCCGCGGGACGATGCGAATGATCGATTCGAGGAGTCGCCCAAAAGCTGCCTCGATGGAAGACCGGATCTCGGCGAGAAAACGGCCGCCGAACGCATCGCGCCGCTCCCGGGCACGCTTGAGAGCCGAATCGATGAAACCGGCCCATCGCTCTGCAAGCTGCTGCAGCGAGGTGACGTTATCTTCGGCATCCTCCTGGGTCACCGTCATCAGAGTCACGCCAGACATCAGGATGTTTGCAGTTTCACCGGTCCGCTGGACCGTCGCAACGCTAGCAGGGCGCGTTTCGGCTTCCACCAACGCACTTAAGCGCCGTTCGATGCGCCGCGCCCGGTCGCTGGAATTCGTGCCACCCGACGCGCCCACCTGGAATAGCGCGCGGCCGTCGAGCCGCACGTCCGACCTATCATCGGCTGATTGCGCGGACGCTTGCGCGATGTAAATCAGCGTCGCGACGGCCAGCAATGAAAGACTGAGGATTTTTGCTCGCATCGATCAAAATGCGGCGGTAACACGTGCGGTTCCCGCTCAGGCATTTATGCGCTCAGCAGCATCTTTCGCCGGTGCGCAAAACGTTCAATGGCATCGTCGATCGCCGGCATGAAAATTCCACGCTCACTCGTCAACGCCGTGCAACGCGGATCACGGCTGAAGTCGAGCTCAAGACCACGCGAGCTTACCTGAGCGGCGCGGGCGGCTTTTTCCGCCAACTCGTACCACGACATGATGCCATCATTTGCGAGATGCCAAATGCCCATGCCTCCATCGATCAAAAGATCGAGCGTTGCGTCGGCGAGATCGGGCACATACGTTGGCGAAACGCGGATTGCATCGCTTGCCCGTGCCGGCCGGCCACACGATAGCGCTCCCAATGCATGATGCAGAAAATTGTACTGGTCGTGTCCGAAGAACGCACTCGTTCTGATGATCAGTGCATCCGGGTTGGCCGCGCGCACGCGTGTTTCCGCGAGCGCCTTGCTTTGTCCGTAGATGCACTGCGGCGAGGTTGGGTCATCCTCTTTGTACCTCTTGATCTCACAACCCCCAAAGACGAGATCCGACGAGAACGTTGCAAAAGGGATACCCATCCGTGTGCAGGCAGCGGCAAGGTGCTGTGGACCGTCGGCATTCTCCCTCATGCACTGAGATGCCATGCTTTCAGCTTGCTTGACGCGAACAAAGCCAGCCGCGTTGATCACCGCCCAGGGTCGCAAATGTTCGATGACCTCGCGAACGCCGGCTGCATCGGTGATGTCCATTTGCGACCGGCCGAGCCCAGTATGAGCGATGTGCCGCCGCCGGCATGCGGATGCGAGGGCCGTGCCCAGCGTACCCATTTGCCCCACGATCAATATTTTTCGTTCACTACGTGGCTTAACCTGCTGCGACCGGTCCTGGGAATGGTAGCGATCGTCTCGTTCCCACCACCCCCGGTCGTCGAGCAATGGATGATCGAATTTTCCATCGGCCGCCAATGATGCGCACGCCGATGCAATGATCGTGGGCCGCGGCGGCGTGCCTCGGATATCGAACAGTCCGGCCTCATACTGATTTTCGCGCCGGGTCAATAACGACGACCAATCTACGGATCCGGCCGCCGCCCATGCAGTTACCGCCCGGATGTCGACGCCCTCGCTGCGCACTTGCCGTGCGGCCTTCCACAGCTTGTCGAACCACCGCAGCTGTTCTTCCCGCGTCGAGCCATTGTGCACCTCGGTCAGTGCGAGCGGAAGTTGATAGCGCTCCCACGCTTCGCGCAAACGGGCCGCAGCGCCGAGCTGCCCGTCGTCGACGCTCGAACGGCACGCTGCGATGTCGGCATATCTGATCCGCCCATTGCCGCCCCAACTGTCAGTTGGATATTTATCCACATTTTCGTCCAGATAACGATCACTCGTCAGGTAATGATTTATGCCGATCACGTCCGGAGGGCACGGCTCCGCGTTGAATGCATCCAGTGCACTTTGCGCGATACCATGCGCGAGAAGTTCTTCATGCATGGGGTGGTTGCGATCTACGCGGCCACAAAGCAAGTCGAGACTGATCCAGCGGCGGTGGTTCTCGTAGTCGGCTTGGTCCGTCAAGCTCGAAGTGGAGAAAACTTTCCCGAGATCTTCGGTCTGGACCAACTTGGCATTTGGGTTGATGCGACGGATAGCACGCATCGCAAGAACGACACCTTGGCACTGCTGGATCAGCGCGCGGAGGAATGATGCCGTACTCGTGTGATGAGGATACCAATGTCCGTAGAGGCAGCTGAAGCGCGCAGTCGTCAGCGGCTCGTTGATCGGCGTGAAATGATCGATCCACGGATACCGGCTGGCGACCTCTGCAGCGTACTGGGCGAACAGCTCTGGAAATCCCGGATCGCAAAGACCGGTGAATTCCGGGCCGCTGCCATGATGCAGGAGCCCGGCGATGGGCACGATCCCACGCTGCCGGACGCGTTCGAGAAACAGATCCGGCCAGCTCCAATCTGGTACGGACCCGGCGTAGACCTGCTCCCATAAAATAGGAAATCGGATCGTCTTGACACCGAGATCCGCAAGAGCGTCGATATCCGATATGCGCCGGGCATGACCAGTATAATCAAGCTGGTTACGATAAGCGCCGTGCAAACGCACAATGCTACATTCGTACCCAGCCCATAGCTCGAGATCTCGAGGAGCGTCCCGTGGTGCCATATCCTTCATGAGCACTTAAACTGCGATGTCGTTAGGGACCATTTCGATCGGCTTCGACGAAGTTGCAGCAGGCAAGCTGATTTGCATCCTCTGAAATGTGGCCAACGCCTGACCAACGATCTGATCCATGTTGTAATACCTGTATGTCGCGAGCCGGCCGACGAACCATACATCGCGACGCGCCTGAGCCAACGCCTCATACTTTTTGTAGAGAACCATGTTCTCGGGCCGCGGAACTGGATAGTATGGCGTCTCACCATCATCACACGGATATTCGTAGGTAAGGCTCGTCCGCGCGTGCTGCTGTCCGGTCAGATACTTATATTCGGTGACGCGGGTAAAGCGTTCGGATTGCGGATAATTTACTACAGCAACCGGTTGGTGAAACTCCTTGTCCAGCGTCACATGATCGAACTTCAAAGAGCGGTAGGGTAGCTCGCCATACCGATAGTTGAAATATTCATCGATCCGGCCCGTGTAGATCAAACGCTTGTGCGGAATGTGGTTGCAAATATCGGCATAGTCCGTTTGCAGCATAACCGAGATTTTCGGATTTTTCAGCATCTTCCCGAACATTTCCGTGTAGCCATTCTTTGGCATGAACTGGAAACGATCCGAGAAATACCGGTCGTCACGATCGGTCCGCACCGGCACGCGTGACGTCACGGACTTATCAAGTTGCGATGGATCTAGTCCCCACTGCTTGCGCGTATAGTCACGAAAAAACTTATTATACAGATCACGCCCAACCCTCGAGACGATCACGTCTTCCGAAGTTTTGATATCTGCGACATGCTCGGCTTGGCTTTGAAAGAATTCTTCCAAGCCGTCCGAATCGAGGTTCATGCCGTACAGCTTATTGACCGTATCCAGATTAATCGGGATCGGTAACAACTGGTGATCGACTTGCGCGAGAACTCGATGCTCATAGGGTCGCCACTGCGTAAACTTCGACAGGTAGTCAAAAATCTGCGCGGAGTTGGTATGAAAGATATGCGGACCATATTCGTGCACCAGGATCCCGGCTTCGTTATGCCGGTCATAGGCGTTGCCCGCTATGTGCGGCCGCTTGTCCACGATCAAGACGCGCTCGCCACGCTGGCTGGCGATACGCTCTGCGAGCACGCTTCCGGCAAAACCAGCACCGACGATGAGCCAATCAAACATCGGACACCACCGCGGCTTGAGACACTGGGGCGGACACAAGTTCGCGCGGCTTGAACACTGAGGCAGTTCGCGTCTTCATCTTTCGACCAATGATCGAAGACATCCGCAACCAGGTGTCATCCCAGGAAAGCGACGCAAGCTCCACGTCCACGCGACTGATAAACTTGGCATCGCATGCTCTGCCGATGTTCCGGGCGATGGCAGCTACGGTTTCCGAAACGCTGGATGCTATGCTCGTCAAGCCGATCGAGCCCCAGCTGCGAACGACATCTGGCACAGGGGTCGATACCACAGGCAAGCCTGCCGCAAGAAATTCCGGAGTTTTCGTCGGGCTTATGTATCTGGTCGACTCGTTCAGCGCGAACGGCATCCAGGCCACGTCGAACTGCGACAGGTACGCCGGAAGTTCTGCATACGAACGAATGCCGAGCCAATGAATATTCGGCCCCTGCGGAAGGCTGGCCGGATCAATCTTGGCTACTGGTCCGATCATGCAGAAATTCCAGTTGGGCTTGGCGGCTGCAGTATCCTTGATAAGTTGCAGATCGATGCGTTCGTCGATGACGCCGACGTACCCGATACGCGGATGCGGTATCGATTTCATATCTTCCGGAGCTGTCATCGAGCGGTTTCGGGCCGGCGTGAAGTGAGATACGTCGACGCTGCTTGGAAAGGCTGACACCTGATCATGGAACCGTCGCTTGGAATCGTACAACGCGTTTCCACCCGTGAAAACAAAATCGCACTTGGCGAACAGGCTCTTCTCGAGTTGCCGCATTTCCCGGGGCGCGCCAGCGAAGGCGGACAATTCATCCATGCAGTCATAAACACACACGGGAAAATCGAGATGAGCACTGAACTTCAAAGCCATCGGCGTGTAGTACCAGGCAAGGGTGACCGGGCCGACGAGCGTCAAACAGCGATCCAAAAGCTTTTTCTGAGCCTCGATGATCTCCGCTTCCCGCAAATCTGGAGGCAGGATCGGAACGTGAACTTGCACGCCTTTTGACACAACACTCGACTGGAGGTGTGGTGAAACTCCCGTCTCAAAAATCGGTTCTTCGAAAAAATGAACAGTGTACTGTTGAGCAGCGCGGCTGAGCAAATGCTGCGGACGCTGATAAACAAAACTCCAACGCAAATGAGAGAAACAAAATAGAACAGGTTTCGTGGACTTTGAGGTATCAAGATCGGAAGAAGGCGCGACAGACAATGTTGGCATTCGATTTTGCTCCGAGCGCTGAACTACGAGACCCTAACGAGCGGGCTGTGTCATGAGTTCCACAGGAGCTAGGAGTAAAGTAAGCGCCCTCGATGCGGCGCGAGATCTAGTTCGTGGCAACTTCAAGACGTTAATATGGGCGGCTTCAACATGCCGCACCGTTGCGTCAATGCTGCGCAGTAGGAAAAAAGCTTTCTTTTCGGACTTCAGCGCGTGATTTTTATTCAAAATTATGGGAACGTCCAAGGGCCTCGCCTCGGCCTGGCACTTGATGGGGGAACTCATGTTACACGTAGTTCAAGGCCGCTGGACGGCCGAACAAGCACGTCATTGGTATAAGTCGCAGCCTTGGTTCGTCGGGTGCAACTTCATCCCTGCCTATGCGATCAACCAAATCGAAATGTGGCAGCCAGATACATTTGATCTTTCGGCAATCGACCGCGAATTGGGGTTTGCCGCGTCGGTAGGAATGAATGCCGTTCGCATTTACCTGCATGATCTGATCTGGGCTGCCGACCCGGCCGGCTTCGAAGAGCGGATCGATTGCGTTCTCGAGGTCGCCTCGCGACACGGCATCCGTGCAATGCTCGTATTCTTCGATAGCTGCTGGCACCCGGAGCCTGAGCTTGGGCAGCAGCGGATCCCGCTTACGGGCATACACAATAGCGGCTGGGTGCAGTCGCCCGGCATGCCAGCGCTAGCTGATCCCGCGCAACACCCACGCTTGCAACGCTATGTGGAATCCGTCGTCGCGCGTTTTGCGCACGATAATCGTATCATCGCCTGGGATATCTGGAACGAGCCCGACAACGGTGCGCTAGTTTCGCTGTGCGACCATCAGATCTTGACCGAGAAGGCAGAGCTGGTACGCCCGCTCCTTGTGGAAGCGTTTGGCTGGGCCCGGCGTCAGAACCCGTCACAACCGTTGACCAGTGGCGTCTGGCTGGGCGATTGGTCGGCGTCGCATCACTTGTCCGCACTGCAGAATGCCCAACTCGAACTTTCCGACATCATCACCTTTCACAACTACAGTGACGTCACCGACTTTGGCACGCGCATCGATTGGCTGCGCGTCTACGATCGCCCACTTATCTGTACCGAGTTCATGGCGCGGCCCGCCGGAAGTACTTTCGAGGCCATCCTCCCTCACGCTCATGCACATGACGTCGGCGTATTCTGCTGGGGTCTGGTAAAGGGAAAAACACAGACGCATCTGCCATGGGACAGCTGGGCGACGCCCTATCTCGATGAACCGGCGGGACCATGGTTTCACGACATTTTCCATCACGACGGAACACCACATGACCCGCTCGAAGTCGCCTTCATTCGCGCCATGACTTTAGCCGCAGCGGAAAAAGCGAGCGCTTCGATCGCGGCGTAGGAGCGAAGATGCTGGGACGTCACCAGCAGCTCGCCTGCATGACGTTCACGCAGTGGAACGTTGGGCTGTAACGCCTCGCGGTCATGCAAGCTCACGTCCAATACAGGATGCGAGCCGCAGGCAACTGGGCCGCAATCTCCGCTTCGAAAAACGTGCGCAGCATCCTCATCGTGCCTGCGTCGTATACGTGTTTGATCGAGCCAAACTTGGTGCGCTTTTCGCTTCGATTGCGCGATGTCATGTCGAGTTCGGAACCGGGATACCAACGCCGCAGTACGGCTCGCGAGTTAGCCGAAAACCGGTGGGTGATAAGCTCCACCGTCAAATCGGCAACTGGCGTATCGACCAGAGCCCGTGCAACATCACCGATCAAGCCGCCATAGGCGATCTCCCATCTTTCGGCGGCGATAATCGGTGCAATAGTTAGACCGATTTTGTATCCAGCAAGAGCTAGCCGGCGCATGGCGAGCAAACGAGCAGCAACCGGAGCCGTCCCACCTTCGAACCGCGCGAAGGCCGGCGGATTCAAGGAAAAGCGCACCCGCGTCTTGCCGCAATGGCGCAGGTGGACTAACGGCTCCACCGCATCGAACTTAGTCGTGAACCTGAGCTGGGCGGCCGCGGACCAGTTGCCAAAGTATGCAATCAAAGCCGAGAGCGACCCGGTCAAGTGCTCGATGCCAAGAGGATCCGTGTAGCACGAGCCCTCATAGGTGGTCCCTTCCGCAACCCGCGCCTTGGATCGCGACGTAATTGTTCCCTGGCCTAGAACTTTCGGTAACTCGGCGATGATCTCGGGCAAATTAGCATAGACGCGAGTGATGGGCGCGCCCTTCAAGGAGCCTGCAAGGTAGCAGTAGCTGCAGTGGGCGGTTCACACCCATGGGCGCCTGGAGAATTGGCCATTTGAGGTTCAGCCGCTCAGTCAGCTCGTTCCGGGACCACATGCAGCTTACTCCGTGGGAGTGCTCGAACGACAGTGCATGCGTCTTACTGCACCCTGAGCGCTTCTGCACGTTTTGAAAGGCTCCAGAGGTGGCATTCCGCTGGCATCATTCGCACTCGCTGGGAAGGGGGCGGTAAGGCCGAGCTTCATCACCACCCTGACGATTAATGGCCGCAACAGTAGCCGGCCGCGGTAGTTGCTGGCATGTGAAGGCTGCTCGGAGGTCGGATGCACCCCGTCGGCATAAAATGGCGCGCGAGCGGCAGCGCCGTCGGCCATGACAAACGGAGCTGCCGCTTATCGCCGATTGGCCATGCGGGTATCGAGGGAGCAATAATCGGCATCGATATTCCTGCGGGCCGCAGCGACGGTTTATGCGTCACGTTTATCGGCCACGATGCGCTGGATCGGCGTTACGGTACCACCGAACTGAAGCTATTACTTGAGTGCAGTGGTTCTGAATCGCGCCTTGGGCATAATTTGGCTGATCACACTCGCCGCTAGACTGCGGCAACCGTATCAGAGTGCGAGAACCTCGACGTCACCGGCGCGGCCACTGACCTGCACCGTGCC
The DNA here is from genome assembly GCA_031421555.1 of Hyphomicrobiaceae bacterium. GTDB lineage: Bacteria > Pseudomonadota > Alphaproteobacteria > Rhizobiales > Hyphomicrobiaceae > JAKFWF01. The sequence goes on from JANOOW010000326.1 coordinate 21,048, forward strand.
ATTCGCTTCGGCACCGCTGCAGTCCGAACGCAGCGCATTGAAGGTGTTGCCACATAACAGGCAATACGAGCCAAGTCCGTGTTCAACTGCTCCTGCCGCTGTGGGTTCGGGGCCGGTATGGCGACCACGGATCGCCGCCATGTAGGCGCTGCGTCGGGGGGGGGCGAGGCGGTCGGTCATTGGTACCTGCGACTCCGAACGACCCTGGATTTCTTCTTTCGGACGATCGCCCGATCGACAACATACCCGCGCGGTGCTACGTCCTCGCTCCTGTTGGCGACCACATCGCACCCCCACGGTTAATGGATGCGACGCGACCCGGGCAGGAGCGGGCTCCTCATCCGCCTTCAGCACAAAACTTCCTCCGGCGCTGACAGCCGGCAGATGGGCCGTTAGGCGAGCGTCTGCGAGAGCTTGCCCATGCACGTCACCGGTTTGGCTACCGGCGGTTGTTCGTTCTTCTGCGGCGCGAGGGCTGCACATCGAGCCGGAACCGGGTGTATCGGATCTACCGCGCCGAGGGCTTGAGCGTCCGGCGCCGTAAGGGCCGCCGCCGTGCGGTTGGAACACGGGCACCGATCCCAGTCACAGCACGGGCGAATGCGCCCTGGAGCCTAGACTTTGTGCACGACCAGATGGCCAATGGCCGCCGGTTCCGTGTGCTCAATATCGTCGACGATGTGACGCGGGGATGCTTGGCGGCGATCCCCGACACGTCGATCTCTGGAACCCGCGTGGCGCGTGAGCTGACGGCGCTGATCGCACGTCGCGGCAAGCCTCAGATGATCGTGTCGGACAACGGCACGGAGTTCACGTCGAACGCGATATTGAGCTGGGCCGGTGCCCACAAGATCGACTGGCACTACATCGCGCCCGGCAAGCCGGCGCAGAACGCGTTCGTTGAGAGTTTCAACGGCCGGATGCGCGACGAACTGCTCAACGAGACCCTGTTCTTCGGCCTCGGCCATGCGCGGGAGGAGATCGCCGCGTGGATCGAAGATTACAACACCGAGCGTCCCCATTCGGCGCTCGGCTACCTGGCACCGGCAGCGTTCGCGGCAACGCTGGTGCCCGGCACGGCGCCCGCAACGGGGCAAGCTGCTGCGATCGATGAGGTCTCCGCAGCTTGCCCCATTGCTCACCACCCAGTCGAAGGCATAATCAACTCGCGGACTCTAATTTTGCCTGGATGAAACTTCGGGGGCAGGTCAACGATAAGTTACCTTTACGGGCAATAAGTCACTTTTTGTATCGGAAATTAACCAAATCGTTAAATGAAAACATGGTGTTGAAACAACTTACACCATTTGGCGTTGTAGAACATGGACCGAGTAAACTGACCGAGAAGGAGACCGCAATGCAATCAGATAATAACGGTGGGAATGACTCGCATTCTAAAAGGAGCATTCTAAAGTGGACTGCTGGTGTAGGCTCGGCGTTTGCTGTCATGGGGATTCTTCCGAACTTTGGCATCAGCCGAGCATTAGCTGCCAACCTAGGACGCGGCGACATTGGAGTATTAAATTACGCTTACGCGCTTGAACAGCTCGAAGCTGCTTTTTATAGCCAAGTTCTCAAGACTCCCTATCGTCATATGTCCGACAAAGAAAACGATATTCTGAGCGACATTAGAGATCATGAGGTTGAGCATCGCAATTTTTTGCGCGAAGCGCTGGGAAATAATGCGATAGGGAATTTGAAGGTTAATTTTGCGGCTGTGAACTTTCAGGACCGCAGCAGTGTGCTAACGACTGCTCGAACCTTTGAAGATCTAGGTGTATCTGCTTACAATGGCGCTGGCAAGCTTCTAAAAAAAGCAGATTATCTGCTCGCTGCGGGCAAAATAGTATCGGTCGAAGCACGTCATGCGGCCACTATAAGGGATCTCATCAAGCCATTAAGTAGTTCTTTCGCGGGCTCAGACGTAATTAACAATCAAGGTCTCGACAAGGCGCGAACGCCAGCAGCCGTGCTCCAGGCGGCGAAGCCCTTCATCAAAACCCCCATCACCATGAATAGACTCTGAAAAGGAATGATTTAATGGCTAACTCAACGAACGAACTTATCGGACATTTAGAGCCCGACCTTGTTGATAAACTGACCACGACTCGCCGTGGACTGTTCCTCTCAAACATCAAAGCTCTTGGTTCTTTAGCAACGGCTCCATTGGTTCTAGCGGCGACTGCGCAAGAGGTATTTGCAAAGGGTAATTTACCTAGAAACATTGTGGAAGTACTGAATTTTGCTTTGACGTTAGAATATATTGAAGACGCGTTTTATCGCACAGGTCTTAAGAATGGGGTGGTTCCGCAAAGATATCAGGCGGTGTTCCATACAATTAGTCGTCACGAGACTGCTCACGTCGCCTTTTTAAAGGGAGCGCTAGGTGGCGCAGCAGTCAAGCCCCCAAAAGCAGACTTTACAGCGGGCGGCAAATATGCCGACGTATTCCGCAACTTCAAAACGTTTCTCACACTGTCTCAGACTTTTGAAGATCTTGGCGTTGCTGCTTACAAAGGACAGGCGGCAAACCTACAAGGAAACGCCGCTATTTTGACGGCAGCCTTGCAGATCCATTCAGTGGAGGCGAGACACGCTGCAGAAGTTAGACGTATCGGCGGCAAAAAAGCTTGGTCAGGTGCATTTGACGAACCTAAATCCAAGAATGAGGTCCTCGCGGCTGTCAAACCGTTTCTTAAAAGTTGAACGGTCGTTACGACGCTTCCGCTTGACTGCGATGAAATCGCCGTTGAGCCGAGGCGATCGTGACTGGCTCGACGTGTGGCTTTGGGAAATGTGGTTTTAAGAGATTTATTACGAGAGTTGGCGTCAGATCCACGATTATTCCTTCGTCCGCCCTAGGCGCTTTCAAGATTCTGATCCTGTGTCACAGCCAGCGCTCTTGTGAAACGATTCTCATTATCGCAGAAACTCGAGGAGATTTTGTTAAGTATCACAGTAGCGATCGATTTGAAATGTTGGAAGGACGCTGAGCTCGAACAGGTTCTTTTATCCCACCAGGAACTCAGACAATGCCGCCGGCTCGTTGATGAGTTCGAGGCGTGACGCCATCAGAAAGCGCAGCCAGTGCTGCTTGCAGCTCGCGCAGTCGGGCCAGCAACGCAACCGGGTCCAAGTTCGATTCCAGAGCGATCAAATTTGCCTTTGTATCGGCGCTCGTTGCGGGATGCGCCAGCAAACGACGCACGGCGTCGCTGGCGGATGGTGGCGTTTTGTTACGCGTGCGCCCGTCCTGGATTTCGACGCCAATTTGAACGACGGTTGGAACACATTCACGAACCGTCGCGCCGAGGCATACAGTTCGGCCAACAGGGTTGCAGCCGCGACGCCTTTGATAGCGCCGGTAGCCTACAAGACGACGGATCACCGCGCCGTTCGTCTGCCCCAGGCCTGATCGTTTTGCTTGTACGGTCGGCTGCGGGTAAACTCCGCACCTTCCCGAGCGCACCACCCAGCACCGTCTCGTTCATGAACACGCTGTCGTTGTCGGTGTCCAACCCGAGGATCGGCATCGGGATCTCGGTTTGCATCACACCGAGAACTTCAGTCAAAAGGCGCTGCTCGCGGAACAGCAAGCGCAAACTCCGTCCAGCCCGTCGCGAGGTCGGTGAGGACCAGCGTCTGAATGAAGCTGCCGCGCGCCGTTGGGCCCGAGTGTGCGACGAGATCAGCCTCGAAAAAACCGGGCTTTGGATCACCCCAGCCGGCGAAGGTCCGAACTGGAACCACGCGACGCACCGCCGCCGATGGCCTATTGGCTGTTCGGCGTCCGGTGGCACCGTTGACGCGGACCGGCCGAAGCGCACGGTCGATCGTCGCAGCGCTCATCGCTAAAACGCCAGCCTTCACACATGGTGCCAACTCGACGTGTCCGTGCCGCTCCATCAAGGCTACCAGCATCGGCAGCAAAACCCGCAACCGCTTCCCGCACACGATCGGACGCTTCCCAAAACAGTGCCAAAGCTTGACGCATCGCTTCGTCATATAACCGGCGTGACGGACGCGCG
>JANOOW010000327.1:0-10196 GCA_031421555.1 Hyphomicrobiaceae bacterium
CGCCGGTCGCCGCCGCCATGGCAGACGCAAGGGAGGTCGGCTTCGCCTTCGTCAATGCCGACTGGGTGAACTCCACCGGCTATTCCGGCAAACCGATCCAGCTTCTGGTCGGCATTTCGCCTCTGGGGGTGATAACCGGCCTCAAGTTGGTCGAGCACAAGGAGCCCATCGTTCTGCTGGGCATCCCAGTAAAACGCGTTCTAGAGGCTGTAAACAAGTTGGTCGGTGCCGGCATGGATCGCGTCGCGCGCGGCACCGCACCGGCTCCGCAGGTCGACATCGTCAGCGGTGCGACAGTCACCGTGCTGGTGATGGGCGACAGTATCGTCCGCTCCGCGACCAAGCTGATCAAGAGCGGCCGGCTCGGCGGGCAGGGCAACGTGGCCACCAGCGCGGCGCCCCAAGTTGCGAAGACGATCGACCCTGGAAAAGGTGAAGTTCGCGACTGGCAAAGCCTCGTTGGCGACGGTTCGGTGCGCCGCTTGACCTTATCCGTCGACGACGTCAATAAGGCCTTCGAAAAATCCGGCAATACCGCAGCAGCCGCGCGTCCGGAAGAGGGCGATGCTGCCGGCATCTTCATCGACCTCTATGTCGCCGACGTCGCGGTGCCGAGCATCGGCCGCAGCCTGCTCGGCGACGAAGTATTCAATCGCTTGGCCGCCCGGCTCAAGCCCGGTCAGCGGGCTCTCCTCGTCGCGGGATCGGGGCGTTACTCCTTCAAGGGAGCCGCCTATGTCCGCGGCGGTATCTTCGACCGCGTCGAATTGATTCAAGGCACCAACAGCATCCGTTTTCGCGATCGCGACCACACACGGTTGGGCGACCTCGCCGCCGAAGGTGCGCCGGATTTTCCCGAAATCGCGCTGTTTGTGCTGCCGCCGGAATTCACCTTCGATCCGACCGAACCTTGGGTGCTGCAACTGTTGGTTCAGCGGGTGGTTTCCGCAAAGGAAAAAGCCTGGCTCACCTTCGATCTCGGCTACACGCTGCCCGATAAGTACATCAAGCGCGAGAAGGCAGCGACGCCGGCGGCGCCAGTGGATGCGTCGCCCGATACTGCGGCCCCTTTCGCCGCCGAAGACGATCCGCTGTGGATGCAGATCTGGCGCGGCAACGTCTCAAAGATCAGCACAACGGTCTTTGCGCTCGGCGCGCTGACGCTGATTTTCTTTTTCCAGAACACGCTGGTTCGGCGCCCCAAGGTCTATCTCTGGGTCCGCCGCTGCTATCTGCTCTTCATTCTGGTCTGGCTGGGCTGGTACGCCAATGCCCAGCTCTCAGTGGTTAACGTTCTGACCTTTGCGAATTCGCTTTTGACCGGTTTCAACTGGGAATACTTCCTGTCGGCACCGCTGATCTTCCTGCTCTGGGCCTCAGTCGCCGCCGGCCTGCTGTTCTGGGGCCGCGGGCCGTTTTGCGGCTGGCTCTGCCCGTTCGGCGCTTTGCAGGAATTGCTCAACAACATCGCCCAGGCGGTCAAGATCCCGCAATACCGCCTGCCCTGGGGTCTGCATGAGCGGCTGTGGCCGATCAAATACATCATTTTTCTTGGCCTGTTCGGCATGTCGCTGTACTCGACGGCGATCGCCGAGCAACTGGCTGAGGTCGAGCCCTTCAAGACTGCGATCGTGCTAAAGTTTGCGCGCGAATGGCAATACGTCATCTACGCCCTGGCGACGTTGACCGCCGGCCTGTTCATCGAACGTTTTTTCTGCCGCTACATGTGCCCGCTCGGCGCCGCGCTAGCGATCCCCGGACGCATCCGGATGTTCGAGTGGCTGCGCCGCTGGCCCGAATGCGGCACGCCGTGCCAACGCTGCGCCAAGGAATGTCCAGTGCAGGCGATTCATCCCGAGGGGCACATCAACGTCAATGAGTGCATCTACTGCATGCATTGTCAGGAATTGTATTTCGACGACCACCGCTGCCCGCACATGATTCAGGTGCGGTTGAAACGCGAGAAGTACGATGCGCTGTCGTCGCCATCGATGCGCAGCGGCGGCAAGGGTCCGAACACCGTCATTACCGCCGGGGGCAAGCCGATGAACCTGCCGCCGAGCGGCATCACACCACCTGTAACCTGAAGCCTAGGAGGCTATCATGCGCGACAACGAAAACGGAAAGGGCGTCAGTCGGCGTACTTTGATTGGAACAACCGCGGCGGCCGCGGGCGGCGGCCTTGTTGGCGGCGTTACGCTCAACACCGGCGGTTTCATCCCGGCTGCCGATGCGCAAACAAAGAGCGCGGCGCCGAAGGCCCCAGCAGGGCGGCCCGCGGTTCTGAAAACGGATGTGGCGCCAGGCGAACTCGACGAATACTACTGCTTCTTCTCCAGCGGCCAGTGCGGTGAGATGCGCATTGTGGGACTGCCGTCCATGCGTGAGTTGATGCGCGTCCCCGTGTTCAACCGCTGCAGCGCGACCGGTTGGGGCCACACCAACGAAAGTCTGAAGATCCTGACCGAAGGTCTTCTCCCCGAGACCCGCGAATTCCTGAAAAACCGCGGCGGCACCTACATGAATGGCGACCTGCATCACCCGCATCTGTCTTTCACCGACGGTACCTACGATGGCCGCTACGTTTTCATGAACGACAAGGCCAACAGCCGCGTTGCGCGCGTCCGTCTCGACGTCATGAAATGTGACAAGATCATTCAGCTTCCGAACCAGCATACGGTCCACGGCCTGCGCGTGCAGAAATACCCGCGCACCGGTTATGTGTTCTGTAACGGTGAGGATGCCGTACCGTTGCCGAATGACGGCAAAGTTCTCGATGATCCAAAGCAGTATAAAGCGATCTTCACCGCCGTCGATGGCGACACCATGAAGGTCGCCTGGCAGGTGATCGTCGATGGAAATCTCGATAACGTCGATGCCGATTACCAAGGCAAGTATGCCTTCGCGACCTGCTACAATGCGGAAGCGGGCGTCACGCTCGCCGAGATGACCGCCAACGAGCAGGACTGGGTCGTTATCTTCAATCTGAAGCGCATCGAAGAGGCGGTGAAGAAGGGCGACTTCAAGGAGATCAACGGCGTGCCGGTGATCGACGGCCGCAAGGGGTCGCTCTACACGCGTTATGTTCCGGTTTCCAATAATCCGCACGGGATGAACACCGCGCCCGATGGCATTCATATCGTGGCGGCGGGAAAACTGTCGCCGACGGCCACGGTGATGGATGTCAGGTTGTTCGACCAGCTGTTCGACGACAAGATCAAACCGCGTGACGTCGTGGTCGCCGAGCCTGAAGTCGGCCTCGGACCCTTGCATACAGCCTATGATGGCAAGGGCAATGCTTACACGACGCTCTTCCTCGATAGTCAGATTTGCAAGTGGAACATCGATCTTGCCAAACGTGCCTTCAAGGGCGAAAAAGTTGATCCGGTCATCCATAAGATCGACGTGCATTATCAGCCCGGCCACAATCACTCCTCGATGGGACAGACCAAGGAAGCGGACGGAAAGTGGTTGATTTCACTCAACAAGTTCTCGAAGGATCGGTTCCTGAATGTCGGACCGCTGAAGCCGGAGAACGATCAGTTGATCGATATCTCCGGCGACCAGATGAAGCTGATCCACGACGGTCCGAGCTTTGCCGAGCCGCATGACGCCACCATCGTCCACCGCTCCAAGATCAATCCGGTTTCGGTCTGGGATCGGGCCGATCCGTTCTTTGCCGATGCGGTCAAGCAGGCCAAAGCCGATGGCATCAATCTCGAGGCCGACTCCAAGGTTATCAGGGACGGCGACAAAGTCCGCGTCTACATGACGTCGACCGCGCCGGCGTTCGGCCTGGAGCAGTTCCAGATCAAGCAGGGCGATCATGTCACCGTCTACATCACCAATATCGACGCGGTGGAAGATCTGACGCACGGCTTCTGCATCGTGAACTATGGCGTCAACATGGAAGTGGCACCCATGGCGACGGCTTCGGTGTCGTTCACGGCCGATAAGGCCGGCGTCTATTGGTACTATTGTTCGTGGTTCTGTCACGCCATGCACATGGAAATGAAGGGTCGCATGTTGGTCGAACCCAAGACGACTTGAGGGAGGATCGCCTCGTGATCCGCTTCCTGCGCATCTTTTCGGCGGCATTGTTCGCTGCCGGAACCCCGGGCTTCACCGTTGCGGAGACGCTGCAGGCTGTTCCGGAGCAGCCGCTGCAGGCATTACTCGACCGCGCGCAGGACGGCGACGTCGTCGAGCTCGCACCGGGTGAATATAAGGGTGCGATTAGGATCGGACGGCGCTTGGTTTTGACCGGCCGGCCGGGCGCGACGATAAATGGCGGCGGGACCGGGAACGTCGTGACGGTGACGGCGCCTGACGTCACCGTCCGTGGCGTGACCATAGTGGGATCGGGCCACGATCTGCAGACCATGGATTCCGGTGTATTCCTGGAGAAGACCGCGTTGCGCGCGCTGGTCGAAAACAACCGCTTCGAGGGCAACCTGTTCGGAATTTACGTCCACGGTGCGGCGGGTTCACGCGTGTTGCGCAACATCGTCGAAGGCGTACGTGGCGGCCGCCGCAACGAGGCCGGCAACGGCGTGTCGGTGTGGAATGCGCCCGATGTTACCGTGGCCGAAAATACCTTCCGCTACGGCCGCGACGGCATCTTCACGATTACCAGCCGCAAGGACCGCTTTATCAACAACCGCTTCGAGCAAGTCAGGTTCGCGGTGCATTACATGTACACCAACGATAGCGAAGTGAGCGGCAATGTCTCGGTCGGCAATCGCGTTGGCTACGCCATCATGTATTCGAACCGGCTGATCATCCGCAACAATATCAGTGATCGCGACCGCGACTACGGCATGCTGTTCAACTACGCCAATTACGCTGAAATCGAGGGCAATTGGGTGATGGGCGGTCCCCTCGACAATGTTGCGAGCAGCCAGGACGAGGGTCCGGATGAGGAACGCGGGATGCTGCCAGGTATCAAGCCGGCGCAGGGTCTTCGCAGCGGCCCGGAAAAATGCGTATTCATCTACAACACCAACCACAATAAGTTTCGCAACAACTGGTTCGAGCGTTGCGGCATCGGGGTGCATTTCACCGCCGGCTCCGAGGGCAACGAGATCACCGGTAACGCTTTTGCCGGCAACCGTAACCAGGTGAAATATGTCGGTACCCGCGACCTCGACTGGTCGAAGGGCGGTCGCGGCAATTACTGGAGCGACAATCCCGGCTTCGATCTCAATGGGGACGGCATCGCCGACACGGCCTACCGTCCCAACGATCTGGTCGATCGGGTGTTGTGGACCGCGCCGTCGGCGAAGGTGCTAATCAACAGCCCGGCGGTGCAAGTGCTGCGTTGGGCGCAGACGCAGTTTCCAGCACTCTACCCCGGCGGGGTCGTCGATACCCATCCCCTGATCGCGCCGCCGCCGAAACCGTCAGCCAGCCGGAGTCGGCGATGAGCGTCACTGTCAGCGTCAACGGCGTCGAGAAGAGTTACGGCCCGGTCAAAGCGCTGCGCGGCGTCTCGTTCGACCTCGGTCCAGGACGGCTGAGTGCGCTGGTCGGCCACAACGGCGCTGGCAAAACCACGTTGATCAAATTGATGCTGGGCCTCATTCACGCCGAACGCGGCACGGTTCGCGTGTTGGAAGAGGATCCGGCGGCTGGTGAATTCTCGGCGCGCCGGCAGCTCGGCTATCTGCCGGAGAATGTCGCGTTCAATGGCGCCTTGACCGGGCGCGAGACGCTTGGGTTCTACGCGCGGCTGAAGCAGATCAAGCCGGCTTCGGCATGGCCGCTGCTCGACCGCGTTGGCATAATGGATGCGGCCGATCGCAGGGTCGGAACCTATTCCAAGGGCATGCGGCAGCGTCTCGGACTGGCGCAGGCGCTGCTGGGGCGGCCGCGCGTGCTACTGCTGGACGAGCCGACAACGGGACTCGACCCCGCGCTGCGCCAGACCTTTTACGAAATCCTGAACGAACTGCGCGACGACGGCGCCACGGTCCTCATCTCCTCGCACGCGCTCAACGAGCTTGAGGATCGCGCCGAACATGTCCTAATCATGAATCGCGGGCGTCTGGTCGCGCAGGGCACGCTGGCGGAACTGCGCTCGATCTCGCAACTGCCGATCCGGGTCTCGCTCGACCTTGCGCCCGGCGCCAATGGCGCACTGCCGGCGTGGATGAACGGGGAATCGATCGCGACCCTGCACGGCCGCGTCATGCTGGTGCCCGATCAGGCGCGCAAGATGGAGTTGTTGCGCGTTGCAGCCAGCGACCCCTGCGTCAGCAATATCGAGATCGCGGCGCCGACTCTTGATGACCTCTACGCCCATTTTCTTCGGGAGAATGCCGCGTGAGAAACATCGTCATCGTCGCTGGCAAGGAAATCAGGGAAGGGCTGCGCAACCGCTGGGTTCTCGCGACCACGCTGCTGTTGGCGGCGCTGTCGCTGTCGCTGACCTTCCTCGGAAGCGCGCCGACCGGCAATGTCAGCGCCGGCGCGCTCGACGTGGTGGTCGTCAGCCTGTCCAGCCTCACCATCTTTCTGTTGCCGCTGATTGCGCTCCTGATTTCGCATGATGCGGTGGTCGGCGAGATGGAGCGCGGCACCATGATCCTACTGCTCAGCTATCCGGTCGGCCGCTATCAGGTCATCCTCGGGAAATTCTGCGGGCATGTGTCGATCCTCGCCTTCGCCACCGTGATCGGTTATGGCGCGGCGGCGGCAGCCCTCGCCATCACCGGCGCCTCGGTGCTGGCGGCAAGCTGGTATGCCTTCGCCTCCATGCTCGGGACCTCGATCCTGCTCGGCGCGGTGTTTGTCGCAATCGGATATCTGATCAGCAGTCTGGTCGGCGATCGCGGCACCGCGGCGGGACTTTCGGTCGGCGTCTGGCTACTGATGGTGCTGGTGTTCGACATGGCGTTACTCGGCATCCTGGTCGTCGATCAAGGGCGCGTCATTTCGGCGCCGGTCCTTGAGGCGCTGCTGTTCCTCAATCCAACCGATCTTTACCGGCTGACCAATCTGACCGGGTTCAATGTCAGCCAGTTTTCAGGGATGGCTGGGCTTGCCGGAACAGCGAGCACAGGCATCGGCGCTCTGCTGCTGGGCCTGCTTGTATGGATCGCCGCACCACTTGGGCTGGCGACCGCAGTCTTTGCGCGGAGGGAATTATGACCTTGCGAATCCTGGGCGCCTGTCTCGCAGCCATTTTGCTCGCCGGATGCAATCCGAACGCGGACCATTCGGCCGTGCCGCCGCCGGTCGCACTCAACAGCGACGCCATAGGCGTCTTCTGCGGCATGAGCCTGCTCGAACACTCCGGACCAAAGGGCCAGATCATAACCGGGGGTCGAAACGATCCATTCTGGTTTACCTCGGTGCGCGACACCGTGGCCTTCACGCTGATGCCGGACCAGCCCCGCGACATCCGCGCGATCTATGTTTCGGATATGGCCAGGGCAACAAGCTGGGAAGATCCGGGCGCGACCAACTGGATCGACGCGCGCAACGCCCTCTTCGTGATCGAAAGCCGCAAACAGGGAGGCATGGGTGCGGCCGAGGCCGTGCCGTTCGGTAATCGCGAGGCCGCCGACACGTTTGCCGCCGACAATGGCGGCCGGGTGGTGACGCTCACGCAAATCCCGGGCGCCTATGTGCTTGGCAGCGATGCGCCGCGCGACCAGAGCGAACACGATCGTCCGGACGTACGAATCAAATGACGAGGATCAGCCGATGCCCGAGCAAAATTTCACCCGCCGTCGCGCGATCGTCATTGCAGCGGCGGCAGCAGGATCATTACTGACTCGCGGCCGAATGGCCGCGGCTGGCGAACCGGTACGGTGGCACGGATCGGCGCTCGGCGCGCAGGTGTCGATCGAGATCCATCACCCTGATAGGGCCCAGGCCGAACGGCTGGTCGACCGCTGTGTGCTGGATGTGCGACGGCTGGAGCAGCAGTTCAGCCTGTACCGTGCGGATTCGGCGATCTCCACCCTCAACCGCACGGGCATACTTGTTTCACCCGATGCCGACATGGTCGGGCTGCTGAAAACCTCGCTGTTGTTTGCCGGGATCACCGGCGGGGCGTTCGATCCGACGGTGCAGCCGTTGTGGCAGCTTTATGCGGATCATTTTTCTTCTCAAACGCCTGATAGCAACGGGCCTTCGCCGCGGAAGCTGGCGGAAGCACTCGCGAAGGTCGGCCACGCTGGCCTCCTGGTGGGCGACGACCGGATCGCACTCACGCGGCGCGGCGCATCCATCACGCTGAACGGCATCGCGCAAGGTTACGCCACCGACCGCGCCGTCGAGCGGCTGCGCCAGGCAGGCCTGTCGACGACCTTGGTCAATATCGGCGAGATACGGGCGATCGGGACGAGGCCTGAGGGCACGCCTTGGCGCGTCGGCCTGGCCGATCCCGACCGGCCGGGCGTGCTCACCGAAACTGTCGATCTTGTCGACCGCGCCGTCGCGACATCGGCGGGGGCCGGCTTCCGGTTTGACTCCGAGGGCCGCTTTACGCATCTGTTCGATCCGGCAACTGGGCGCAGTCCGTCGCGCTACAGCACCGTGAGTGTCATTGCGCCGACGGCTACCGAAGCGGATGCGCTTTCGACTGCGTTCAGTCTGATGCCGTTGGCACGAATTCAGGACATCGTGGCTGTCAGACCGAACGTGCAGGCCCGCGTCATCGATTCCGGTGGAACTTTGATCGTATGTGCTGGTTCAAAGTGCTGATCCGCCGACAATCGAAACGATTGGATAGCCGACGCCCCACGAGAAATTTTGCTCCAAAAAGGCAAAAAAGGAGAACACGATGCGAGGGTTTGTTTTCGTGGCGCTGCTGGCGGTCGCAGGTACAGGCGAGGTCAACGCGCAAGACGTTGCGGCAGGAGAAAAGGTTTTTGGCGTTTGCAAGGCCTGCCACCAGATCGGCGAGACAGCGAAGAACGTCGTTGGCCCTATACTCAACGGTATCATCGGCCGCAAGGCGGGCAGCGTCGCCGGCTATACATATACGGCCGCCAACAAGAACTCCGGAATCACCTGGGATGAGGCGACCTTTCGCGAATACATCAAGGATCCGAAGGCGAAAATCCCAGGCACAAAGATGATTTATGCCGGCCTGAAGGATGAGCAAAAGATCAATGACCTCTTGGCTTTCCTCAAGCAGTTCGATACCGACGGGAAGAAGAAGTAAGTGGGCATCCGGTCAGGCGCCTCTGGATCCTGGGAAACGCCGCTCGATGCCTGCACGCTATGGCGACATTGATCGTTCAGATTGGTGCGTATGCTCTATTAGGCAGACCTCCTATGAGACTTTTGCGCAGGGCGAGGCCTGGGCATTGCTGAAAGCAAGTCTCCGGGTCGTACAAGAAATTGATGGCGCACCCGACAGGAGTCGAACCTGTGACCTTTGCCTTCGGAGGGCAACGCTCTATCCAGCTGAGCTACGGGTGCTGCACGGTTTCCATGTGTAATGGTTCACGGGCTGAAGGGCAATGCCTGTTCGTCACCAAGACGCTGCAGTTGAACGCAACGGAAGCCAGCGGGCTCAAACTTCTCGCGCATGCAAAGCGAATGCAAAATCAGCGATTACCGCACTACTATGGGCGGCAACAGCAGCCGTGAGAATCGCTGGTATGACACCTGGAAATTTGGCATTGATCTCGGCACAACGCAGCGTGTTCACAACTTCTGTGCCGCGCCGTTCGGACCGGATCAGCCCGGCCTCGCGCAACACCTGGTAATGATGCGATTGCGTCGACTTCGGCAGTTTCTCGGGAGCGGCCGACGAGCAATTCATCGGACAGTTGCCGGACGTCAGCTTGCACACGATCGACAGCCGCACCGGATCGGCGAGCGCGTAAAGCACGCTTTCGAGTGTCACGTCGCCTAACGCTGGATGGAGGAATGGCCGCTGCATCGTTTTTATATGCGGCTTTCTGCGGGATTATTCAATAGTTCCGCCAACATGAACTACAGGCCACTCACGCGACGCGGGCCTCGCTTTCCAGATAGGCGTCGAACGCCGCCCAGAACCTGGTTCTGATATCGTCAGTTTCCTGCAAGATTTCATGCCGTGAATTTGTCAACACGATGCCCGTGCCAACCTTCAAGCGGGCTGCGAAGTCTTCGATTGCTCGTGGCAACACGACGGTATCGGCGCCGGCAACGAAGAGCAGTACCGGCACTTTGACGGCCGCCGCGTAGGCAGG